>JAUCGN010000285.1 GCA_030378125.1 Thiotrichales bacterium HSG1
ATTTCACCTGTTGTAACTACTCCAAAAATGGTAGTAATTGTAGTTTCTTCCATATAATTAGAGTACAAAGGTTCAATTTTACCTTAAAAATTCTCAAGTATTTTCAAACTTTTGCACTCCAAGTTAACCTAATAATTTAGTCATCAAAATCTGGATTTGTCCAACCCGGTTTAGCCAAATCTTCTTTTGGGGGTTTGAGACGAGAAACATAATCAATAACTGCTACCATATCTTTATCTGTAAAACCATCGATCTGTTTTACCATATCTGGATTAGCATTACGACGTTTACCATCACGAATCCACTCAAATTGACGCAACATATATGCGTAATGTTGTGCTTGAATACGTGGATAGAAATTCTCAGCATCACCTTCACCATTTTCACCATGACATTTAACACAGTTATCCTTATACAACTTTTTACCATGTTCCAAATTGTCACCTGGACCAACTCCATTGTCTGGGTTCATAGGTAAAGTTGCAATATAAGCAGTAACATCAGCCAAAGCTTGGGCATCACCAATAGATTCAGGCAATGCGAACGGATACATAGTTGGATTATCCCGATTTAATGCTCGAATATCTGCCAATTGCTTGATAAGTACCGAACGATGTTGACCAGCTAAAAGAGGGAAAGTACCATTTTTCATTCCCCATCCTTCTGGCATATGACAGGCAGAACAAACCTCATATACTTCAAAGCCATTTTCTTTATCTGGTTTAGCGTTAAGAGCTGTTTTTTGTTCCTCATTCATTTCGTTCCAAGCCCGTTTTGTTTCCTTGGACTGTTCAGCTTTTTCTTCAGCTAATACGCCGTTACTAAAAGCTACACTCATAACCAAACTTAGTACTAATATTGTTAGTTTCATTTATTAATCTCTGTTAGTTTAGATCAATCTAAAGTAGATAACCATTCAGCAATGATTTCCATTTCCTCATCATTTACTAGCATCATAATACCTTTCATACCAGCAGATTGGCCATTGCTACGAACTCCACTTTTGATGTCTTTCATTTGGACTAAAGCGTAATCTTTATTCTGGCCAGCAATTTTTGGATAGGCTGGCAGAAGTGGAGTTTTAGCATCTTTACCATGACAAGACCAGCAGGTTTTACTTTTAAACAATGCAGCACCATCGGCATTATCACTTTTAACCGTATCACTGCTTTCAGCCATTGCTACACAACTAAAGCCAATCAAGATAATAGTGGTAATTAATTTGTACATAAGTCATCCTTTAAAATATTAAGTTATCCATTATATATCAAGAAAAATTATGTTATTTTGATATAAATTAAATTTACCAATTTTAAATTTCAACATTATAGTTTTCAAGGCAAATTATGAATCATAAATCTCATATTCGTTTTAGTGAAATACTTGTCTCTAAAGGAATAATAACTGTAGATCAACTTAAAATTGCTCAGACTGAACAGAAAAAAAAATCAGAACCATTAGAAAAAATTCTCATCAACTTGGATTTTGTCTCAGAATCAGAAATTCGTGGTTTAATGAGCCAAACTTTAGGTCTATCACATGTTGATTTGTCCAAGTTAGAAATTAGCCAAGAAGCAATCCAGTTAATTCCCAAAGATTTAGCTTATCGTTACACTTTACTTCCGATTAAATTTGAGCAAACAACTAATCAACTCACCGTTGCGATGGCTGATGTTTTCAATGTGTTAGTAATTGATCAACTGACAGCTTTTTTGGGAGAAAAGATAAATATTGAACTAGTTATGGCTGGGGAAGCGGATATAATCAATGCGATTGATGAATGGTATGGTTTTGACCTGTCTATTGATGGAATTTTAAACGAAATTGAAACTGGGGAAATTGATTATAAAAGTTTATCAGTAACTGGTGATGAATATAGTCAACCATTGATACGATTAGTGAATGCTCTATTGTCAGATGCAGTAAAACGTAGAGCTTCAGATATTCATTTTGAACCGGAAAAGGGGTTTTTACGCATTCGTTATCGAATTGATGGAGTATTACAACAAATTAGCAGTTTACATAAAGATTATTGGTCACCCATTTCAGTGCGACTAAAAGTCATGACCGATTTAAATATTGCTGAAACTCGTATTTCACAAGATGGTCGTATGTCATTGCAACTGGCCGGGAGAAATATTGACTTTCGTGTTTCAGTACAACCTACTGTTTATGGTGAAAATATTGTATTGCGTATTCTTGATAGTAAACGCGGTATTATGACCTTAGAACGTTTGGGATTGATGGAAGACGATTTAATGAAACTAAGGCTAATGATAGCCCGTCCTGAAGGAGTTATTTTATTAACTGGGCCTACTGGGAGTGGTAAAACTACTACTTTATACTCTATCCTAAAACATCTTAATGACGAAACTATTAACATTATGACTTTAGAAGACCCGGTAGAATATGTATTGGGATTGGTGCGACAAACAGCGGTTAACAATGCAATTAAACTAGATTTTGCTAACGGAATTCGTTCCATGATGCGACAAGACCCAGATATAATTCTAGTTGGGGAAATAAGGGATCACGATACTGCGGAAATGG
>JAUCGN010000286.1 GCA_030378125.1 Thiotrichales bacterium HSG1
ATAACTTATTGAAATTTAAATGTTTTATTATTTTTCTTTGAAATAAAAAATTACTTTAATAACAATATGTTATAAAAACTGTCCGAAGTATTGATTTAATAAAACCGTTTAAATATCGTTCCCAAACAGGAGTTTTTATCATACACAAGTCAAAAATATCGAATGTAGGGTGGTAACGAAACCCACCATTTTCAAGATAGCATTGGGTTTCACTAGTCCTATAAAATTAATTAGAACCTTGCTTTAATGATTCTACAGAATCAACTTTTCGCCAACCGTCCCAACCTAACATTCCCAATATTTCTTTACCACTATTTGACTTTGGTAATTTTTCAATAGCAATTAACAATGCTTTAATTGAAGGATTGACAATTGGTTTATGCATAACTACAACCGGTAAAGTGATTGCTTCACTTTCTATATGCTGATGTAACAGTTGATATTTTTTTGGGTTTAATGTTGATAAAGTATCAAGGCTATGACGAGATGTTAATGCTCCTTGTGCCATACCAAATAATATTGACATTAAAGCATCAATATCTTTAGGCACTGTGAGAATTTTAAATTCTACCCCAGAACGTTTTGCCATATTTTGTAACATATTATCAGTATATTTTTTATCTCCAGATGAAGCAATACGTTTTTTATGTAAAGTATTAATATTTTTAATGTTTTTCTTAGTTGATAATACTTTAGTGTAAGTCATGCTATCATTAATTGTACCAACTAAAACCGGCTGTAAATTGGTATAACCTTGTTTGCGTAAATTTAAATAATGCCAACTTGAAAGTAAAAATAAGCTGTTTTGTTGCAGAAAACTTTCAAAAGTATTTTTGTCATCGAAAGGTTGAAATTGGTAAACACCATGTTCGACCAAATAACTATCAAATAATTGTTTTAGAGTACGAAAGTCATGTATATTGGATTCTGGATTGTAAAAAAATAGAGTATTTTCAGTAGCATTGATTGGGGCTGATAGTAAAACTAGTACGGCAAATATAGTGACTAAATATTTCTTAAAATGCAATAAATACATAATTAATCAATGCTCAGGTTAGTAAAATGTTTTGGTAACTTGATTGTATTTTATCATATAATATCTTCGTCACAAATACTTATAATTAATTGTTATTAATATGTAAAATATTGAAAATTAAGTAAATTAACTTTTATACTACTTAATTATGGGTAGGGATTCTCGTGCCTCTAAAAATATTGCTTAAACTATCTATACAACCAAACTCGCATCAATGACATCAGTTTATCCGCATCAACCGGTTTGGCCAAATAATCATTTGCCCCAGCTTCAATACATTTAGACTTATCATCTTTCATAGCCTTAGCGGTTAAAGCAATAATTGGTAATTTACTGTATTTATGTTGCTTACGAATTTCTCGCATGGCTGCATAACCGTCCATTTCTGGCATCATTATATCCATCAAAACTATAGCAATATCATCATGTTCTTGTAAACTTTCCAAACCTTTATGCCCATTTACTGAACAAATAACTTCCATATCATATTCTTCTAACACAGTTGCCAACGCATAAATATTCCTCACATCATCATCAACAATTAATACCTTCTTATGTTTGAGAATGGCTTCTTTATCATGCACCATATGCAGCATATCACGTTTATCATCAGGTAATTTTGATTCTATTTGATGTAAAAATAAAGTTGTTTCATCTAATAAACGTTCTGGGGAACTAACTGATTTAATTGGTATTTCATCTGAACAACGCATTAACAATGTTTCTTCTTCAGTGGTCAACTCCCGATTAGCATAGACAATGATTGGAGTTTGACAATTACCTCTATTTTCATACATTACTTCTAATAATTTGTTGCCAGAACCATTCTCTATATCAACATCAAGAATAATACAATCATAGGAATTAGTTCGTAAATTTTGAAACGCAGCCTCTATCGTCATTTCTTGGTTAATTTTAATATCACCTTCCTGAACTAACTCAAAAATTTTATCCTTATGTACTTCAATATCGGTAACCACCAACAGTTTCTTTACCGTTTTAGTTAAAAATTGTTCAATCTGTTGAAATGCTTCAGTTAATTTTTCTATACTAACTGGTTTTAATAAATAACCAATTGCTCCCATTTTTTTGGCATCCATACTTTGGTCAGCAGCCGACATGAAATGGACCGGAATATGACGTAGTTCTGGGTTATCTTTCAACTGTTCCATCACGCTCCAACCGTTTAATTCTGGCAATCCCACATCTAAAATAATTGCATCTGGTTTATATTTTTCGGCTAATTTGACTCCATTAATACCATCTTCGGCTAACAAACATTTAAAACCTTCACTGCTGGCTAATTCCATTAAAATTTTAGAAAATTTACGATCATCTTCCACAATCAGGATTGATTTGTTACCCGGTTGTAAATCATCTCTATCATCAGGAATTTCAGTGAGTGTTAGTTTAGGTTCAGTAGGCTCAAATTCAGCAGTTTCAGATTTAATCTCAGGCTTAACTGGTGGCGGTTCAATATTTGTGATTGGAGTGGTCACTG
>JAUCGN010000287.1 GCA_030378125.1 Thiotrichales bacterium HSG1
GGCTGGTGATACTAAAGTTTTAGAGCGTGGTGAAGGTGGTGGATTGTATTTGGCAACAACTGGGATAGGGATATGTGAAAAGAAATTGGGAATGGAACAAATTTCTGCTTCCGATGTCATATTGGTTAGTGGTTCGATTGGTGAGCATGGTACAGCAGTCATGTTGGCAAGAGAGCAATTTGGGATGCGTGGTGACTTACAATCTGACAGTGCAAGTGTATTGCCATTAGCTCAAGCTTTGTGGAAAATTCCTGGGCTAAAATTTATGCGGGACCCAACTAGAGGTGGTTTAGCATCGGTACTTCATGAGATATGCAATGTTACTGGTTTAACTGCTAGGTTAGTCGAAGCCCAAATTCCAATTAACGATCCGGTGCGTTCAGTATGCGAAATGTTGGGTTATGATCCATATTATTTGGCTTGTGAAGGTCGTATAGTTATTATAGTTGCACCTGAACAAGCTGATGCAGCATTGGCAACGTTACAAAAATTTCCAGATGGTCAACAAGCTGCTAAAATTGGTGTTTTATCGGCAGGAAATCCTCATTTAATTTTGGAAACAGAATTAGGTGGAGAACGGTTTTTAGAACAGTTGGAAGATGAACCTTTGCCAAGAATTTGTTAAAAAGTTAGTCCTGCAATATGTAGTGATAAATCTGGCATATTTTTTAGAGCTATCACTATTTAGTGACTACCAATCAAATATCAATGCATAAGTCCTTCTTCAACAAAAGAAACATAACAACCATCACCAATTATAAAATGATCTAAAACTCGCACATCAAGCAGTTCCAAAACTTCTTGTAACTGTTTAGTAATTGCAATATCAGAATTACTAGGTTTAGCTACACCAGATGGATGGTTATGGGCCAAAATTACAGCAGAAGCATTATGTTTTAAAGCTCTTTTTGCCACTTCACGCGGATATATACTAGCCTCATCAATAGTCCCATGAAACATTTCAGCAAACGTTATTACCCGATTTTTAGTATCCAGAAATAAACAGGCAAACACTTCATACGGTCGACCGCTTAATTCCGCCATTAAAAAATCTTGAGTAGCCTCCGGACTAGATAAAACGTCTCCACGTTCAAGACATTCTCGTAAATAACGCCGACTCATCTCCACACATGCTTGTAATTGCACATATTTAGCATTACCCAAACCTTTGGCTTCACAAAACCTTAGTCGATCTGCCCCTAATAAACTGCGTAAATCCCCAAATTCCTCCAATAAATCCTTAGCCAAATTTATTGCATTTTTACCCTTTATTCCAATACGTAAAAAAATTGCCAATAGCTCTGCATTTGTCAATGCTTCAGCACCGCGTTGTAATAATTTTTCACGAGGACGCTCATCCAAAGGCATATCAGTAATTTTAACGGTTACTTGTGTTTCAACTGAATTTTTAGAAACTTTCATTGGTTAGTAATTTTTAAATTAATTTTTTGCAAAGGAAGAGTTTGTAAAGTACTTATATTCATTGGAAAATTTGGTTCTAGATCAATTATTAAAACTTGAGGATTTTCAATAAACTGTTGCACTTGTCCAGTTATATCCGTTTGTTTAATATCTCTTTTTAACTTGTTAATAAAATCATGACGTAATTGAGTTGGGGTAATTTTATTACGTTTAGCTAAATGTTTAACCACTTTGTTTACCAATTCATTAGCAAAGTATTTTAATTGAAAAGATACTAATTCTATATTATCCATATTATTAGTTAATTTAGATACATTATTTAACTCAGCTGAAATATTAAATTTTCCCCAGTCATTAGCATTAATTTCTCCTGACAACGATAATTTTTTATTTTGCAGTTTAGCATGTAAATATATATCGGTTTGAATATTGGAATAACCCAAATTGTGCAATTCTTTCAAATTGATATAATATGGTTTATATCCAAAGGCGGAAATGAGCATTGGAGTTGATTGGCTGGAATTGTCAATGGCTATTTGCACTCCCTTTAAATTCAAAACCATAGATTCTGGCAGTTTATTGTAAAATTGATACGCCTTAGACAATATAATTTTATCAATTTTAACATATGGTTGTAAATGTAAATCGGTAATAATAACTTGCCCCAATAGTGAACTGCTGATTTCAGAGTATTCGGCAGAAATTTGGTTGGTTATTATTAACTTATCTAACTCTTGATGTAATTGGTGATCAATATAACCCTTAGTTCCACCCAAAGCAGCTGCCAACAACATTACTATAACAAGTTTTTTCATTATTCAACCAAAACACTTTTTAAGTGAAAAGTTAAAAACTAAAAGTGAAAAAATATTTTTAAAAATAATTAATTGTTAATAATTGTACATCAACATTTTTCACTATTCAATTTTAACTTTTCACTATATACATCAATCAGTTATAAATTATCCCAAATAACTATGATGTTTAACCTTTAACCGGGGCCGACTCGTTAAATTGAACATTTTTAGAAAATGCTTTCCACAAGCCATCATTACTAAAGCATTCCCAACCCCAACGGAACCATCGTATTAAGGCAAAGGATAACCAC
>JAUCGN010000288.1 GCA_030378125.1 Thiotrichales bacterium HSG1
ACTCAATGATGGGAAAGTTGGATTTGCTCATGTGAATTATGTCAAAGTTCAAGACCTTTCACCAAGTAGCCAAGATACTAGCACAATTTGTGGCATTGTCATAACTAGCAAAGACCCTCTTAACATTCGTAAAAATTCCAGCCAAAATGCAAAGGTAATTTCAAAAGTAGCTCGTGGCTCTGCATTGCATATTTTAAATGTTCAAGGTGCATGGTATAAGGTCAAGCTAAATGATGGTAAGGTTGGTTATGGTAATGTGGATTACATAAAAGAATTAACACCGCGTAGTCAAGAAAGTTGTGGTATTGTCACAATTAAACAGGGTTCACTTAACATTCGTAAAGGACCAAATAAAGATGCAGCAGTAATTGCTAAAACTGCCAAAAATTCTGCTTTACGTATAACAGATAGTAATGGTATGTGGTATAAAATTTTACTTAATAATGGTAAAGTTGGTTACGCTCATAGCGATTATGTTCGTTAAAATAAATTTTTGTATTGGTGTTTTGTAAAAAATAACTGTGCTTAATTTATAATTTTTCAGAAAGATTTTGTTTTGGATTTATATATAATTATCAATTACTTATCTGGAGTTAAAGGTTTGTCTTGGCTTTCCAAATTTAAACAGTTTGAACTCCTATTTTCTGAAAGATTATAAATTATGGCATGTCATCATTTCCATATTTTAAAAATATCATGGTATTACATATACCAAAATAACAAATGTATAAGAACTTAAAGATATTCACATATATTTTATTTTTATCTGCCATAGGAGTGTTAGAGTCAGCTTGTTTACAGGATTCTTCACAAGTTCCTTCAGATAAAAACAGCCCCAAAAGCATTAAAGAAGTTCCTAAACCAGAAAGTACTACACCAAAAATTACACCTACCGTTCAAGTTGTTCGTGAATTTTATACTGCCATTAATAAAAATGATTGTATCACGGCAACTAAGATAAGAGCCGACTATACAACCCAACAATGTCGTAACATAGCTAATATTTACATAAAAGACCTGCATTCGGTCTCAAAAAATGCTGTTTGTTTACACATCCAATATAAACATATGGATAGAAAAAAAATAATTGATTTTAAAGGTATTCTTACTTTAGACAAAGAAGATGATGGATGGAGCATTGCAGGAAGTGATTCTTATGAGTTGTTAAATACTAAGGAATATGGGGAAAAATGCACCACAAGTCCTGTTGCTAAAAAGGAGTTTTTGCCTCCAAAAGACTCTTCTAACCCTTGTTATCAGCAAAATGAAACAATAATAATTGTAGATGTTTCAGAGCAGAAACTTCATCTTTGTGATAGAGAGGTAAAAACAGTATCTTATCCGGTTTCAACTGCTAAAAGAGGTATAGGTAGTAGAGCGGGTAGTAATAAAACTCCTCTTGGATACCATCAAATTGCTGAAAAGATAGGTTATAATGCACCAAAGTTGACAATATTTAAAGCTCGAATAAACACTGGTAACATGGCAATACTTAATGCGAAAAATGCTGGCGATTTAGTAACTTCGCGTATTATGTGGTTGAAAGGGTTAGAAAAAGGAAAAAATAGTGGTGTTAATGTAGATTCTTATAAACGTTATATTTATATTCATGGTACTGCTGAAGAATATCTTATTGGCACTCCTGCCTCACATGGTTGTGTAAGGATGTTAAATGATGATGTTATTCGTTTGTTTGAACAGGTAGAAGAGAAAACGAAGGTATACATAAGAGAGTAATTGGGTTCCATAATTTCTTAGTTAATGCCTTTGAAGCTTCACTGCAATTAAGTTAGGGAGATTTATTTGGGTAACCACAAGGGAACACCTCTACAAATCATCGTGTAACGTAGGGGCAATTCTTTATGGTTGACCTTAACTTGATGGCATTACTTTAAAGCTTGGGAAAGCATTCTATAATGATTGTGAGACCTGTCATATTTCCAAAACATGGCGGGTTTGTCACTACATGTTGTAGGACTTGAAGTTTTTATCATACGTTAAGAAACACTTAAAATAATACTATAACTGCTGCAATCGCCGCAATAACAGCAGCTACTGCTCCAATAATTCCAGCCCATCCAACAGCAATATCGAATATTGTTTTTGGAGGTGATGATTCTGGAGTTGGCTCCCTCTCACGAATTTCAGGTTTATAAACATCTATCTTTTCAATCCCATCCAAAAATTTGCTGATTGGCACTTTTTCTTTCAATTCAGGAATTATGATAGTATTTTCCTGCATACCCTCTAAATTCAATAGGTTGTTATATGGAATAATAACGGTTTTATATGGTACTTGTTCTTGGGCGTTTATTTTGGGGATTGATTTATGAATATCGTTAAATTGTTGGCGGATTTTGGTTAAGAATTTACGCCGAGTTATGGTGTTGCCGATAACCCAAATGAATATTGTTTTATCTTCAATATCAGCTTTAACCAAGGCTTTGTTACCGCTTTCTACCAGTACCACTCCAGTACGCCAGTATGTTTTTTTAGAGATAGATTGGTGCATTCGTAC
>JAUCGN010000289.1 GCA_030378125.1 Thiotrichales bacterium HSG1
ACATCCTGATTATCATGGTGAAGATTATACCTCACAACTGATAGATGAACTGTTTACCGCAGATAAAGATGGTACATTTTTAGATAAAGTATTACGTTTGGACCTGACCACGTTAATTGTTGATGATCCAGTGAAACGAGTGGATAATATGACGATGGCTTGGGGTTTGGAAGCTAGAGTTCCATTTTTAGATCATGGTTTAATTGAGTTGGCAACTTCAATCCCGGCTGATTTAAAATTACAGGAAAACGGTAAATATCCATTAAAGGCTATTGCTAGAGATTTATTGCCTAATTCAGTGATAGATCGACCTAAAGGTTATTTTCCGATGCCGGCTTTAAAATATGTACGGGGAACATTTTTGGAGTTTATGCGAGATGTATTAAATTCTACTGCTTGTCGACAAAGACAATTATTCCAACGCAATTATGTTGACAAATTGTTAGCCACTCCAGAACAGTATATGACTCCTTTACAAGGCAGTAAACTATGGCATTTGGCTTTGCTGGAAAAATGGTTACAATTGATTCTCTAAAACTAATACTCTCGCCACATTGTATCTAATTTTGGATTATATGCATATGTAGGACTTACGCATTGACAATATAAACATTTGGTAGTCCTGCAATGTATAGTGGTAAATCTATTAATTACTTGATATTTAACATCTTTTTTAGAGAAAACACTATTCTGTGCAGGACTACCAAACATTTAATAAAACCGTTTAAATATCGTTCCTAAACAAGAGTTTTCATCGTTATACATAAATCAAAAATATCGAATGTAGAGTGGTAACGAAACCCACCATTTTCAAGATAGCGGTGGGTTTCACTTTGTTCTACCCACCCTTGTATAATATATTTTAATTTCAAGTGCTTAAATGCTTATGTATAACGATGAGAACAGGAGTTTGGGAACAATAATAAGTTATAGCTGTATAATTTATAGGTAATTAATATTTTTAGCTTTTGTCAAGGCGTAAGTCCTAACTCTGTACAATATGGAAAAAAACTATGTTTGAATTTATAACCGTAAACTATGAAATAATATTGGCCGGAACAATTTTTATTTTTGCCATAATATTACATAAACTGTTTGCAAAAGTGGTATTAAAACAGCTAAAAAAATTTGTTAAACAAACTCAGACTACGGTTGATGACAAAGTTTTTAACGTCTTGGAAAATCCACTCAAATTAATTTTTATTACAATATCTCTATATTTTATTATAACAGTTCTGAATTTAACCCCAGAGGTTAATAGTTTTTTTGTAAAACCACTTAACAGTTTAATTATATTTGTAATATTTTGGGGAATTTATCGTTGTGTAGAGCCACTCAGTTTTGTCATTGATAGTGTGGTATTTGCGTTAGGTATTGAAATAACTCATGGTTTGAGAAATTTATTTGTCAAAAGTTTAAAAGTTTTTGTTTTGCTAATGGGAATGACAGCATTTTTAAATGAATGGGGAATTAATGTATTCGCACTGTTGGCTAGTTTGGGTATAGTTGGAGCAGCTATCGCATTTGCCGCTAAAGATTCGTTGGCTAATGTTTTTGCTTCTTTAACCATTATATTCGATAAAATGTTCAGACAAGGTGATTGGATTATGACTCCTGACGTTGAGGGTACTGTAGAAGAAGTCGGTTCACGCACTACCAAAATTCGTACTTTTTCCAAAGCATTGGTAACAATTCCAAATGCTGTATTAATCAATTCGGCGGTAATTAATTGGAGTCATATGACTAGTCGTCGAATAAAAATGTCTATTGGTTTGGAATGTAAGACTAGTTCTAAACAAATTACTAATATAATTAAAAATATTAAGGATTATCTATATAATAATCCAGATATTGAAACTGATTCTTCAAAAGCTATTATGTTAGTCCACTTGGTAGAATTGAATAATAACTCAATTGATATTTTGCTGTATTATTTTACGAAAACAACTAATTGGCAGGATTGGATGCAAATTAAAGAACAAAATTTGTTGAAATTTATGGAAATTATAGAAAAAGAAGGTGTTTCTTTTGCGTTTCCTATTCAGCAGGTATATGTCGAAAAGTTGCCAGATAATTTTCCTATAAAGTGACTTCTGATTTACTGAAGTTACACAGAAGAAAAATAAAATTAAATAATATTAGCATTATAGTGATGAATGGAGTACCAAATAGCTCCAACATGATTTGAGAACTTTTTGTAAAAAGAAAGAGTTTTCCGAACCAAACGTTAAATTCGTTGCCTCATATTACAGTTAAAGCGTTCAATACGATTTGTTAATGCGAATTAAGAGTTAAAAAAATATATTTAAAATCAGATAATTAAATACTATTCAAAAGCCAATAAAAACATAGCAGCAGCAAGTCTACCAAAAACATGAACCATTAAACCTTTGGCAGAACGAACTTTGGAAGCCATTTGAATATTGGTTTTTTCTTGAATCCAATTAAAAAGAGATTCAATAGGTTAACGCACACGACTGACAGAAGTTGAAAACAATTGGTCAAAAAAATCCAATT
>JAUCGN010000290.1 GCA_030378125.1 Thiotrichales bacterium HSG1
AACTGAATCAATTACAAAAATTTGTACCAACCCAGTTGCATTGGTTCCGTGAGAGTCGGTAATCGTGTATTCAAAACCAGCGCTACCAGCAATTATGGGAGTAAATATCAGCGTATTGTCATTTATTTGAGCAGTACCATTGAAATAGTTATCCAATCCAGTAATCGTTATACTATCACCGTCAGGATCAAAATCATTATTTAACAGGCTGTTAGGAAAAATAGTTATAGGTTGATTTTCTATCCCGCTTATTTTATCTGTCATAGCCACAGGTGCATTATTAACTGGTTGCACAGGAGTCGATGAATCAACTTGGGGTTGTTCTGGTTCAGCAGATGGATTCGTAGGCAATGAACCATCTTGAGGTTGTTCTGGTTCAGTAGGAAGATTTTGTTTAGGAGGTAATGAACCGTCTTGAGGTTGATTTGGTCCAGCAGGAAGATTCTGTTTAGGAGGCAATGAGCCATCTTGAGGTTGATTTGGTCCAGCAGGAAGATTCTGTTTAGGGGGCAATGAACCATCTTGAGGAGGTTGATTTGGTCCAACAGGTGGTTTAATCAAAAATTCACCCTGGGACTCATCTTCTAACCTAATGGGTGGTTTCGGTCTAATATCCGATGGATCGTCTTGAGGTTTACCCGATTTTTCGTTGTCCGGTTTTTCATTATTATGATGAGCAATGTCCTTTTTTAGAGGAGCTTGTTTTTCAGGATTCATTTTTCCTTTAAATTTACCTTCCCCAATGACATCCACTGCTGTTGGTGTACCATCTAATGATTTACCATGATTATGAATATCTACTTTAGCCGGAGAATATTGATTATTAATATTATTGATATGTTCTCCATCTTCAAAATCATTAGAATTTTTATCTTCATAATCAGTAGGTTCTGCATTTTCCAAAGTTTCTGGATCAGGTGTTATATTATCAGTGGTACTATAAGTATTTGTCTGCCATTCTTGAGTATGATACTGAATCTGTTCCTCGGTAAACTGATTCACTGTACTAGGTGCATCATGATTTGGAATGTAAGTTGATATACCACGTTCATAAACTAAAACCTCTCCCAAAGTATAATTGGAAAAAATGCTAACTAATCCTGCCATATGTAAAATTGTGGTCGAACCATCTTCAGATATTTCTGCTGTAATTTCGCTACCTCGTATACCTATTTGAGCAGAAGGGGTTTTAATAAGAGTATGTTGTCCTTGATTATCTCCACTAATCTTACCACTTATATAATGAAATGAACCGGAAGATACAAATGCCTCAAATTCTCCATTGGAAGCATCTGGGTCATAAACATATTTATCCAAGCTGGCATTAGAATTAGGACCTAGTTCAAACAATGTATCATCATCTAAAGTAATTTTAATATAAGTATTATCACTAGTTAATACAACATCATGCAAGTAAATTGCTTCACCAACATTTAATGTTCTAACTGTTCCATCAATAGCTTTAGCTGTAGCCGGCTCTTGACCTTCGACAATTGTAGAGACAATCCCAATTTGTTCTAGTTGTACATCAGTATTCTCGGTAGATTTCATAATTTTTTTGAAACTAAATTTTTTCAGATAGTTGCTTGTATTATAGTATAGTTTACCATACAATGTAGCAAAATTGTTGTTCAGTGTGTATAGGTTATACCTATAGAATTGTGTAACTTCAGCATTAACTTAAACGAGTAAACATGGAACAAATTCGAGGTACCACTATTTTATCAGTACGCAGAAATGGGCAAGTGGTGATAGGTGGAGATGGACAGGTTTCTTTCGGCAATACAGTAATGAAACATAATGCCCGCAAAGTTCGGCGTTTATATCACAACAAGGTTATCGCCGGATTTGCTGGCAGTACCGCAGATGCCTTCACTTTATTTGAACGCTTTGAGGGTAAATTAGAAAAACATCAAGGCCATTTAACTCGTTCAGCAGTAGAATTGGCTAAAGATTGGCGTACTGACCGCATGTTAAGACGTTTAGAGGCACTATTAGTAGTAGCCGACAAAACTGCTTCTTTGACACTCTCTGGTACTGGTGATGTCATTGAACCAGAAGACTATTTAATGGCAATCGGTTCAGGCGGACCCTATGCACAATCAGCAGCACGAGCAATGTTAGACAACACTGATTTAAGTGCCGCCGATATTGTTGATAAAGCACTAAATATTGCGGCTGATATTTGTATTTACACTAACCATAATTTAACTATTGAAACCCTTGATTTGAGACAGCAATGAGCGAGATGACCCCTAAAGAAATTGTCAAAGAACTGGATAAACATATCATCGGTCAAGATGCTGCGAAAAGAGCGGTAGCTATTGCACTACGTAACCGTTGGAGACGGATGCAATTGGAACCAACTTTACGCAATGAAGTGACTCCAAAAAATATTTTGATGATTGGACCGACTGGAGTTGGTAAAACTGAAATTGCTAGACGGTTAGCTAATTTCTTGTCCTTATACACATCT
>JAUCGN010000291.1 GCA_030378125.1 Thiotrichales bacterium HSG1
TTCAGGAAATCCGCTTCACTCCATTCCCGAAATAACTAGATGATTGGCGAAGGTATTGAACAGGAAAAATAATTGTAAACGTATTCTCTTACGAAGCATCTGTTGTCCAATCTAATAATTTAGTTGCTCCATCACAAACATGTTGTATTAAAAATATCCATTCAAAATTATTCTTTGGTTCCCTTAGTTTATAATATACTTATTCAGTTTCATCATCAATGAACAGTAGCACCAATTACACTAGTCATTCCAACAGAAGCTTTATCTTCATATTTTTGAGAATTTACAATATCTTGACAAAAATATTCAATAAGCTTATAGGTTAGTTCTACACCTTTACAAACGGGCGTTGATTATTGAAGATGTGATAAAAATATGAAATAATATAACTAGAATAAATAAAAGATTGAAAAACTAATGGCAATGATAATATCACAAAGTGAAAAAAAATTAACAGTGCAAGTGAAAATAAAATTGGAAGGAAGTATGATATCAATGTAAGAAAACATAATGAGAGCTTGCAATGAAGTAGGAATCCTGACACGTCTAGTAAACGGGGCAGCATGAAGCTTGGGATGTTGGACTTTAAACTACAATACCCTGACAGCCTGATAAAAGTATAAAAAAAAGAGCATAATAGGTTTAATTAACAGGCTAAAAGAGATATTAACAAAAAATGGGTAGTCCTGAACAAAGTGGTATAAAATTAAACAATATCATCATTATAATAAATAAACTACCAAATAGCTCCAACATGATTTGAGAGTTTTTTGGAAAAGGACAGAGTTTTCCGAACCAAACGTGAAATTCGTTGTCTCATGCTACAGTTAAAGCGTTCAATACTATTTGTTAGGTTTCTTTTTCAGGTAGTCCTGCAATGTATAGTGATAATTCTATTAATTATGTGATATTTAACATCTTTTTTAGAGTAAACACTATTCTGTGCAGGACTATCCTTTTCCAACGGGTTTAGAATTTTGCGAACCTTTGTTCTTTATTTGGAGGGACTATCTGAATTTTAACGATTTTTAACAAAAACATAAACATCTTGTGATTGAGCGGTGTGAAAAATGTTTCTTTTATTATCCATAGTTCCATTTGGAAAATAACCTATCAATTCAAACCCAACCATCATTTGTTGGATAAAATTTAAACTGTGGTAAGAAGCATAATAATTGGAACCATTGTCAGAACCACTTTCTATGTAACCATTATCTAAAAACTGTTGAATTTTATCTGGCTCTTGCCAAAAACCATTGCGTACATATATTTCTCCATGCAAAGTCATTAAAATATAACCGCCAACTTTGACAACCCTAGTTAGTTCTTGAATCCACATTTTTTGTATATCAAGAGACAAATGGGTAAACACAGAAATTAAATATATTAAATCAAACTTATCATCTGGATAAGCTAACGGTGGAGTCAAATTATTTTTTATACATTGCTTAAATATATTCTGTTGCAACCATCCAAGTAACTCAGAATTAAGATCACAGCCATTTAATTCTATATTAGGTGCTAACAAATGCCAACCAACCAACAATCTTCCTGATCCACAACCAAAATCTAATAGAGAACGAATTTGAGATAAGTCTACCCCAACATGTTTTAAATACTTATGTAAATTCATTACTCCGGGAATTATGGAATTTTTGTATTCATCAGTACTATAATGACCTTGAGTCAAATATACTAATTCTGGTTTCGGTTGTGGTATTAGGGATAATCTTTTATTAAGTTGGTTAAAATATTTTTGTTGTTGAACAATATTTGCAATATCAAACTTAAATAACTGTTGTTGGGACTTGTCAGCAAACACTATGGCGAAATCTAATTCTTTTATTTCTGATGTTATTTTCAGTTCGAAACTAAAACCACAAGTTTTCACTGCTGGAATACTTGGAACATAAGCAGCAATATCTTCACGAGGCAAGTTAACAGCAAAATTATCTAGCAATTGACCATCAACATATACGTTTAAACTATCAATTTTTTGCTCACCAAAGTTAAAGACCCAACCGGAAAATAAGTTGATATCTGCAATTTTTAATAGGTGATATTTGGGAGTTTCCAACAAATAAACTATTGGATCGTACATAATTTACCTTTTAAACTAGTTGGTTGTAGATACTTTTTGACACCATGCATTATTATCTAAATACCATTGTACTGTTTTACGCAAACCAGTGGTAAATGTTTCCTGTGGTTGCCAGCCTAATTCATTTTTAATTTTAGTAGAATCAATAGCATAACGTAAATCATGGCCGGGACGATCAGTTACATAAGTAATTAAATTTTCATATTTTTTATCTTTTGGTACTAATTCATCTAAAATTTCGCATAATGCCGTAACAACTTCTATATTGGTTTTTTCATAATTACCACCGATGTTATACACTTCGCCCAACTTTCCATGTTTAAGTACTGTATATAAAGCACTCGCATGATCATCAACATATAACCAATC
>JAUCGN010000292.1 GCA_030378125.1 Thiotrichales bacterium HSG1
GGATGGTATTTCGGTTTATAAATCTCGCTTGCGTATGGGTAAGGCTTTAGCAAAAAAGATTCTTAAAATATATCCAAAACATGATATTGACGTGGTGATTCCGATTCCTGACACGAGTTGTACTGCAGCTTTGCAACTTGCTCATGTGCTTAATCGTAAATATAGAGAAGGATTTGTAAAAAATCGTTATATTCCGCGTACTTTCATTATGCCCGGCCAAAGTATGCGCAAAAAATCAGTTCGCCAGAAATTGAATGCTATTAACCTAGAATTCGCTGGTAAAAACGTATTGTTAGTTGACGATTCCATAGTGCGTGGTACAACTTCCAAACAGATTATCCAAATGGCTCGTGATGCTGGTGCAAACAAGGTGTACTTTGCTTCTGCTGCTCCACCGATCCGTTACCCAAACGTTTATGGAATTGATATGCCAGTGGCCAATGAATTATTAGCTCATGAACGTAGCGTAGAAGAAATTGCCGAACTTATTCAAGCTGATTGGTTAATATATCAAGATTTAAAAGATTTGGTGGCGTGTGCTAGAAAAGGTAATAAAAATATCAAACAATTTGATACATCTTGTTTTGATGGTAATTATATTACCGGTGACATCAGCCAAGAATATCTTGAACAACTTGAACAACGCCGTAGTGATTCTTCTAAGGTTAAAGTTCAAGATAATGAGATTATGGGAATTCATAACGTTACTTAAAAAATAATAATTTTCATAAGTATAGGGCTGTTATTTTGTCAATGCGTAACTCCTAAAATCCTATCAAAATATTAAATTGTTATACATAAAATTTATTTGACAATAAGTAAAATATAACTTAGAATTTAAAGAAGTTTTTTATCCATATATAATTATAGATTGGTAAGGATTCATTTGATGCCTACAAAAACCCCTGATTATACACATGTTTTTACCGATGTCTATTTGAAAGAATTAGATTATGTGGTAAAAAGACGTAAACATATGAATCTCACATGTGATGAGGTTGAAAAGGAGCTACAACATTTTTCCGACCAAGCTCAACAAGAATCACTCAAAGAAATACCTGATACACCTCAAGTAGGTGTGTTTGGAGTTTTGGAAAGATTTAATTCTAAGCTTTTGGTCGGACTCTTGGGACTTTTAAGCTTAACAACATTGTGGTTTTCTTTTAAACCAGACTTTTTAATCGAATGGGGTTGGCCTTTAATATTTGTGGCATGGTCTTTATGGTTTTGTCTACTTAAATTTAAGCCATTATTTTTGGGAATGACTGAAACTCCCCAACCATCCCTCTCTAATGTTAAAAAACCCAATACCGATGCCGCTTTAATTGGATTAGCATTATCTGGTGGTGGAGTGCGTTCGTCAACTTTTAATCTTGGTTTATTACAATCCTTAGCTAAATATAAAATATTGCGATACTGCGATTATCTTTCTACTGTTTCTGGGGGTGGGTACATTGGTTCATGTCTAAGTTCCCTACTAGCAGATGCACCACAAGCATCAACCGAATCCAAAGAATTTCCTTTGCGAGATGAACCTGATAGTGAATTGGAAGAACGTGCGGAGGTAAATTATCTTCGTAAAACTAAAAATTACTTAGGTGTGGGTAACGTTTTCAATCGAGATACTTGGCATATGGTTGGAACTATGCTGTCTAGTATGTTGTTGACAATTACTATACCGTTAGCTATTTTGCTAACATTTGTTTCCATTTTATATGAATACAATAGTTCTGTGGAAGCTGTTCAAAAAATGATTCAATATATAACTATCCTTTTGATTATTTTATTATCTATATGGGTAGTTATCATTCGTCTACGTCAGGTTGTTTTTCGTCCTCTTGAATGGCCAATAATCTGGTTAGAAGGCTTATTATTCGGAATGTTTATTTTTTTTGTTCCATTTTTAATACATTTTCTAATAACCGTACTTGATTATACAAACACACATAATGATATATCTCAATCATATATGCTACTGGTATTTGTAATCTCTTCTATGGCAGTATTTTTATATTGGTGGGCAGAAGTTTTTCATTTAGTAAGTAAATTTAAACAAAAAACTAAAATAACAATATTTTTGGAAAGTTTAGTTGTTGGAATTTTTTTCATCCCAATGTTATGTATTGCTAACAATATTGAGTTACTTCATATTCTTTTACCAATATTTTTATGTATCTTAGTACTACGAATCTTTTGTCAAACATGCTTCCAGCAAGTTGAAAATTTCTTAGAATTAGATAAACGAATATCTTCACGAGCTTTTATGGCAGGTATTTTACTTGCGTTGGTATTGCTTTTAAGTTTTGTTCAATACCTAACTGAAATGTTCATTGAGGTACAAGTTAATCCAGAAACACCATTTTATATTACAACAACTCACTTATTTGGTGCTTTTATACTTACTTTAGTTATTGGACATTTATCGGCTAAAAAAGCAAATAAACTACTCCAAAAAATTGCAAAG
>JAUCGN010000032.1 GCA_030378125.1 Thiotrichales bacterium HSG1
TTGGAAAAATTTGCCACCGAAATATTGGCAATTAAAGATAGTATGGAACTGGGTATGGAGGCTGCTACAAAACCAGAAACTAGCCTTAAAACTATCAATGAGGGCATGACTTTAACTTTAAAAATGCTGACTGATAGCTTAGAAAAATTTAACATTGTTGAACTTAATCCCATCAATGAAAAGTTCGATCCGCAATGGCATGAAGCGATGACAACTCAACCAAGTGATGAAGTTGATGACGGTACTGTGTTACATATTCACCAAAAAGGTTATAAACTACAAGATCGTCTATTACGCCCAGCACGAGTCATAGTTTCCAAGAAACCGCTTGAAAAGCAAGATTAAAAACCCTATATAACGACCAAATTAAAAAAGGAAACAAATTATGAGTAAAATCATTGGAATAGATTTAGGGACAACTAATTCTTGTGTTGCCGTGATGGAAGGCAAGAGTCCTCATGTAATAGAAAATAGTGAAGGAGCTAGAACTACACCATCTATCATTGCTTATACCGATGATGAAGAAGTGTTAGTGGGTCAATCGGCTAAACGACAAGCAGTTACTAATCCTACCAATACCATTTTTGCAGTTAAGAGATTAATTGGACGCAAGTTTCAAGATAAAGTAGTGCAACGTGATGTTGACATGGTTCCCTACAAAATCGTTGGAGCTGACAATAGTGATGCTTGGATAGCAGTTAAGGGTAAGAAAATGGCTCCGCCAGAGATTTCTGCCCGCATTTTAATGAAAATGAAAAAAACAGCAGAAGACTATTTGGGAGAGTCAGTCAATGAAGCTGTTGTCACAGTTCCTGCTTATTTTAATGATTCCCAACGTCAGGCCACTAAGGATGCTGGTCGAATTGCTGGTTTAGATGTAAAACGGATTATTAATGAACCAACTGCTGCTGCGTTAGCTTATGGCATGGATAAACAGCGTGGTGATGTAAAAATTGCAGTGTATGATTTAGGTGGTGGAACTTTTGATATTTCCATTATTGAAATCGCCGAAATAGATGGTGAACACCAGTTTGAAGTATTGTCAACTAACGGTGATACTTTCTTGGGTGGTGAAGACTTTGATATGGCCATCATTAACTATCTAGTGGATGAGTTTAGAAATGACGTTGGCATTGACTTAAAAACTGATCCTTTGGCTTTACAACGTTTAAAAGAAGCTGCCGAAAAAGCTAAAATTGAGTTATCTTCTAGTCAACAGACAGATATTAATTTGCCTTATGTAACTGCTGATGCCAGTGGTCCTAAACATCTTAACATTAAACTAACTCGTGCTAAATTGGAAAGTTTAGTGGAAGCATTGGTTAATCGTAGTTTGGAACCTTGCCGAATTGCATTGAAAGATTCAGGTTTGTCTTCTGGAGATATTAATGAAGTTATTTTAGTTGGTGGCCAAACTCGGATGCCAATGGTGCAGCAAGCGGTTAAAAATATTTTTGGCCGGGAGCCACGCAAAGATGTAAATCCAGATGAAGCTGTAGCTATTGGTGCTTCTATTCAGGGTGGGGTATTAAGTGGTGATGTTAAGGATGTATTGTTGTTGGATGTAACCCCATTATCTTTGGGTATTGAAACTATGGGTGGAGTTATGACTAAGCTCATACCTAAAAATACCACAGTTCCAACCAAACATTCACAAACTTTTTCCACTGCTGATGACAATCAGACTGCGGTGACAGTACATGTATTACAAGGTGAACGGGATGTTGCTTCTGGAAATAAGTCATTGGAAAGATTTGATTTGGCTGATATTCCACCAGCACCGCGTGGAGTCCCACAAATTGAAGTTACTTTTGATATTGATGCTAATGGTATCTTGCATGTATCGGCCAAAGATAAGGCTACTGGTAAAGAACAATCTATCTCTATCAAAGCTGCTAGCGGTCTGTCCGATGCCGAGATAGACCAAATGGTACAGGATGCTGAGACCCACGCTGAAGAAGACAAACGTTTCCATGAATTGGTTGAAACACGTAATGTTGCCGACAACATGATTCACGCTACTGAGAAATCTTTAAAAGAGTTAGGTGATAAAGTTAGTGATGAAGATAAAACTGCCATTGAAACTGCTATCAAGGATTTAAAGGAAGTTCTTAAAGGTGATGATAAACCAGCTATTGAAGCTAAAACTCAGACTTTAACTGAACTGTCTGGTAAAGTTGCTCAACAGGCTTATGCTGCCGCAGGTGGTGAAGATGGTGCTGCTCCAGAAGGTTTTACTGATGCTGCCAAAGCTGCTGCTGGTGGTGCTGATAAACCTAAGGATGACAATGTGGTTGATGCTGATTATACAGAAGTTAAGGATGATAAAAAATCTTAATTTAACAGTCATATAACTAAATGTGTAAAACCTTCCGGCGTTTTTGTAACCTGGAAGGTTTTTTTGATATACCCTTTACAGGATCAACTTAAAGAATTACCATATTCTATGTTTTCCTGAAAATCTATAGAAAAATCGTTTTGCACCATGTTAATTTAATGGCATTAAAGATCAGCTTACCTAATCAGTTGTAAAATATCCATAAATAAAACTCTTATACAAAACAATAATGCAATAGAACCAAACAACAAGTGACCTATATCATTATCACCATCCTCATTTCTATGAGTTAATCCATGATATGCCACACCACCAGTCACAATTACAAAAATATAATCAAGCATTTTAATTCCATGTCCAATACCACTGATATCATTGAGTTTCTTAATAAATTACACCCTTTCCAAGATACAAGCAAAGAGGAATTGGAGCGAGTGGTCGAATATTTAACAACCAAATCGTTACAACCAAATGAATATCTTTTTAAAAAAGGGGAATCTTATCATAAAACAGTTTATATTGTCCAACAAGGAAGGTTGGAAATGCATCGTCAATCAGGACAGATGCTTGCCCTAGAAATTGGTGATTTTATTGGGTTGGCTAATTTCATGGATGCTTCATCATATTTATCTTCAGTGCAAGCCATAACTGAAGTAAAACTGCTTGGTTTACCAGCCACTGAGCTACAAGAATTAGAAGAATTATGTTTCCCACTGTTTGAAGCTTTTAACCGTATTATAGCCAAATATATTCGAGATCGTGGCAACACTAACCGTCCAATTACTTCCCATGCTCTATGTTTGCCTGCTCGCAATATTATGAAATCACCATTGGCAACTTGCGGACCCTATACAACTTTGCTAGAAGCTTATGAATTAATGCGGAAACGTAAGATTGGTAGCTTGGGAGTAACAGATCAGAAAAATAAATTATTAGGTTTAATCAACTTTATCAGTATTGCCGATGCCATGTTGGTTCAAAAAGCTAATTCTGATACCCCCGTTTTAGAAGTTGCATGTAAAAAGGATAATACGGTTAATCCTGATACTCCGATGTGGCAAATTGAAGAAATTCAACATGATCAAAACTTAAAATATGTCATAGTAGTTGAAAATAATGAACCGGTTGGAGTCATTTCTCAAACCGACATATTGAACAATCTGCTCGCTCATCAAGGACTGTTATTTAACGAAATATTGACTGCAAATAGCTTTTCTGAACTGTCAACCTTTTACCAAAAAATAGATAATGTGGCTAATGAAGCATGGGAAAATAACCATAGAACTAGTGCTGCGGTTAGAAATATTAGCGAGTTTCATTTGGCTTTGCAACGCCGTTGTGTTGAACTAACTTTGCAAGAAATGGAAGATGATGGTTTGGGAATGCCACCTACTAAATATGCTTTTATATTAATGGGTTCTGCCAGTCGTAAAGAAATGATGCTGAATCCGGATCAAGACAATGCTATTATTTTGGCTGATGATTTGGAAGACGACATTGATAAACAATGGTTTCAAACTTTTTGTAAGCGGGTTAATGTTCACCTGGATGAAGTAGGTTATATTCTTTGTCCCGGCAATATTATGGCAAAAAACAATATGTTCCATAAAACATTAAAACAATGGAAACAACAAATTAGTCATATAATCCATCTTCCTAATAAAAAAGCTGCTCGCTGGGCTCATGTATTTTTTGATTTTTCTCTCTTATATGGTGATGATGATTTAGTGACAAACTTGTCTAAACATATTATTTATGAACTGCGGCAAAATTCACGCTTACTAAAAATGATGGTAGCAGATGATGCTGAAGGGCAAGCTGCGGTAGGTTGGTTTAACCGCTTAGTAACTAAACGTGATGAGTCTGGTAAAGGTAAAATAGATATTAAACGTAATGGATTACGAATTATTGCCGATGCTGCTCGAATTTATGCTTTAAAACATGGGATTGAAAGCCGTAATACTGCTGACCGTTTGACTGCTTTGGTACGACAAGGATTGTTTAACTTAGAGTCTATCAAATCAGTCAATGCCTCTTTTGAAGAATTGTTGGAATTATTACTCGAACATCAACTGTATCAAATGCAGAATAATCAAAAGCTTGATAAACTCATCGACCCAGAAACTCTGTCTCCATTACATTATGAATCATTACGTATGGCTATGCGGACTATTAAACAGTTTCAGGAAAAATTACAGGTAGAATTTGACGTGGTGGATTTCTAATGGAAGGATTTAAATATTGGATGAATGGTGTTAAAACTTATATTAAATACTGGCAAGGAGTGGAAAAATACCTTTCTAATCCTAATTTTAAAACCCTGCACGATCTGTTTATGCAGTTAGATGTAAGAACCATTGGTGCTCAATTAATTGATGATACAAGATTTGTAGTCATTGATACTGAAACAACTGGACTACATGCCTATGCAGGTGATGAAATAATTTCCATCTGTATGTTAGAAATGCAAGGATTAAAACTAACAGGCCGTGAATACCAAACTCATATCAACCCAGAACGCCATATTTCAGAGGAATCTACCGCTATTCATGGTATCAAAGATGAGGATGTAGTAGATAGTCCTAAAATAACAGATATATTACCAGATTTAGTTGAATTTATTGATAAATCGGTTATTGTCGGTCATCATTTGAATTTTGACATTCGATTTTTGAACAAAGTCTTTCAAAAGAAATTGTTGTGTAGATTACCACATTTATGGGTGGACACAATGATGTTATATATTGCTTATAGTGGTCGAATGGGGCATTATACCTTAGATGAAATAGCTAAAATTTGTAAAGTTGATAATCCAGCTCGTCATACTGCTTATGGAGATGCAATGGCTACCGCTATAATTTTTCAACGTATAACTGCTAATATGTTGTCTGTCAATAAACCGGTAGATGATTTAATTAAAACTCAATTTGAAGTTGGTTTGTTATAAAAGTTTTTTCAAGGTTTAAAATTATGAATATACACGAATATCAAGCAAAAAAATTATTTAAAGATTACAACATCCCAGTACCAGCTAATTATGTTACATCTAAAGTGGTGGTAGATGACCAATACACTAGTTCCTTGGGTGGCAGTAGCTGGATGGTTAAAGCCCAAGTTCACACTGGTGGACGTGGTAAAGCTGGAGGAGTTAAAAAGGCTAATAGCTCAAAAGAAGTTACAGAAATTACTCAAAATTTGTTGGGAAGCTCTTTAATAACTCATCAAACCGGAGCGACCGGTCAACCAGTAAACCAAGTTCTGATCGAAACCGCTACTGAAATTAAAAGAGAGTTATATTTGAGCTTTCTTGTTGATCGTGCTACTACTAAAATTACCATCATAGCTTCCAAAGCTGGTGGCATGGACATTGAGCAAGTTGCTGCCGATACTCCAGAGCAAATTATTAATGTCACTATTGACCCAATTGTTGGTATTCAGGCTTATCAATGTAGGGAAATTGCTTTCGCCCTAGATTTAACGGCTGAACAACGTAAGCAATTGACAATTTTACTATATAATCTCTATAACTTATTCATTGAAAAAGATTTAAGTTTAGTCGAAATTAATCCTCTAGTTGTAAACCAACAGGATGATTTAATAGCTTTGGATGCAAAAATCAATATTGATGACAATGCTCTTTATAGACATAAGGATTTAGCAGATTTATATGATCCAACTCAAGAAGATGCGAAAGAACATAAAGCTCGCCAATTTGAACTAAATTATATTGCCCTAGACGGTGATATTGCCTGTATGGTCAATGGAGCCGGTCTAGCAATGGCCACCATGGACGTAGTTAAAATGCACGGTGGTGAACCAGCTAACTTCCTAGATGTTGGTGGTGGCACTACTGCGGAAAAAGTAACTGAAGCCTGTAAAATAATTTTATCTGATGACAAGGTAAAAGCTATATTAATCAATATTTTTGGTGGAATTGTTCGTTGTGATCTGATTGCAGCTGGAGTAATTCAGGCGATACAGGATACTGGTACTCGTTTACCAATTATAGTGCGTTTAGAAGGTACTAATGTTGACAAGGGTAAGGAAATGTTGGCTCAAAGTGGTTTAGCAATTATTACTGCTACTGATTTGGATGATGGAGCAAAGAAGGCTGTTTTAGCCGCAAAAGGATAATTTTATGAGTATTTTAGTTGAAACAAACACCAAAGTAATCTGTCAAGGTTTTACTGGTAAACAAGGCACTTTTCATTCCGAACAATGTATATCTTATGGAACTAAGATGGTAGGAGGAGTTACTCCCGGTCGTGGTGGACAGACTCATCTTGGTTTACCAGTATTTAATACCGTGCAAGAAGCTGTCAATAATACTGGTGCAACTGCAACTATGATTTATGTACCCGCCGCTTTTGCAGCAGATGCTATTTTGGAAGCAGCATCTGGGGGAATTAAGGTTATTGTTTGTATAACCGAAGGTATTCCAGTACTGGACATGTTAAAAGTAAAAACAGTATTAAACGATCACTACCCAAATACCTATTTAATCGGTCCTAACTGTCCGGGTATTATCACTCCCGACAATTGTAAACTCGGTATCATGCCGGGTTCAATCCATAAACGTGGCACCATTGGTATTATATCTCGTTCTGGTACTTTGACCTATGAAGCTGTAGCTCAAACTACTAACTGCGGTCTGGGACAAAGCACTTGTATTGGTATTGGTGGTGACCCAATTCACGGCATGGGTTTTATAGACTGTTTAAAACTATTTCAAGCCGATCCTCAAACTGAGGGTATAGTTATGGTGGGAGAAATTGGTGGAACAGATGAAGAGGAAGCTGCCAAATATATTCAAACTTCAGTAACTAAACCAGTGGTAGCGTATATCGCTGGAATAACTGCACCAAAAGGTAAACGCATGGGACATGCTGGAGCAATTATTTCTGGTGGTAAAGGTACTGCTCAAGATAAATTTACTGCTTTGGAAGCTGTGGGAGTTAAATTAGCTCGTAATCCAACTGAAATAGGTAAACGGATTTTGGAATGTTTTTAAGATGTTGAACATAATCTTGATGAAGAGAATAAAATGCAAATTATAGTCTTAGGGATGCACCGATCTGGCACTTCTATGGTAGCTAGATTGTTAAATATGATGGGGGCCTATTTTGGCCCAGACAATGTTGCAATGCAACCAACCAAAGCTAATCCAAAAGGTTATTGGGAACGGGAAGACATTTGGCATTTAAACGATGCTATTTTTAGAAAATTGGAACTGTCATGGGACAATATCAGTGATTTTGACGCAACTAAACTCACTACAGACATACAGCAAGAATTCGCTCCTGACATTCGAAAGATAGTTTTTAGTTTAGACGCTAATCGTCCTTGGATGATTAAAGACCCACGTTTATGTCTATTACTGAACGTATGGAAACCACTATTGGAAGTACCGGTTTGCGTATATGTATATCGTGATCCTATCCAAGTCGCACAATCATTGACAACTCGTGAGAATGCCAATGCAACTATTGATGGATCTATCCTTCATAACGTTCATCTAGCTGATTATTCTAAAGATAAAGCAAATTTTCCAATCAATTTAGGTGTAGCATTGTGGGAAAAATATACTCTTAATGCTTTGGCCAGCTCTGAAAATTTACCAAGAATATTAATTTCTTTCCACGATCTATTTGCTAACCCAATTGCCACAGCCAATAACTTGTATAAAAGTTTACTTGCCCATGAAGTACAAGGTTTGCGTTTACCTTCTGACAAAGAAATATTGGCTTATTTGGAACCAAAATTATGTCATGCTCATGGAGATAATAATTTACAAAAAAAACACGTTAATTCTCAACAAACTAAACTAATTAAATCTTTCCAAAAAGGTAAAATATTTAAATTAAACCCATTGCCAACTTTGTCTGCTGGTGCAAGTGAAATTTTGGTTGAATATCAGAATAAATTGTTGGCTGCTAATAAGATATTGGGTGTTTGGCAAGAAGTTGGTAAGCGTGATAAAGATATTATTCGATTAAATCAAGAAGTTGCTGATCTAAACCAAAAAGTAACTGAACGTGATCAAGAAACATTAAACCAGCAAGAGCATTTTTCTCAATTAAGAGAACATATTGAAAAATTAGAACAAGCTTTGCAAACTAAAGAATTGGAAAACCAGCAACTTCAACAACAAGTCACTAATTCTAACCAAGAAATTCTCACTAAAGTTCAACAGATTGATTCTCAAACTCAACAGATTAATTCGTTGACGGAACAATTTGAGCATCAGCGTCATGATATTCAAAGACTTACATATTGGATATCAGCTTTGGATAACGACATTGCAGCAGTGTTTAACTCATTAACTTGGCGGTCTGGTAATCTACTCACTCAAATAGCTCTTAAACTAATGTTTAGAAAGGCTGATTTTACTGCCAAAGACCATATTTTGGTGACAATGCGAGAAATTGCAGAACATAAGTTTCATTCTGTCGCCGAACACCTATTGCCTAAAGCAGTAACTCAAGAGTTGATTATTGATCGTGAAACTTTTAGACCATCAGCTTCAACTTTGCCAGATATAAAAACTTATGAGTTATGGTATGATTTGCATCAATGTCAAGTTAAAGAATTAGATCAACAAAAGGCACAAAACTGGCAAAAATTACCGTTAATTTCGATTGTTATCCCATTGTTTAATAGTGTACCTAGATGGTTGGAAAAATTGTTGTCTAGTGTCCATGCTCAAACCTATTCGGAATGGGAATGTATTCTAATTGATGACGCTTCTACCGAAGATAAACATTTATCAGTGGTCGAAAAATGGTGTCGACAGGATAATCGTTTTCGTCTAGTTCAACATGAGCAAAATAAAGGAGTTAGCGATACTTCTCAAACTGGAGTTGAAAATGCACGAGGAACTTATATTTGTGTTGTTGACCATGATGATGAACTGGAACCACAGGCATTGTTTGAAGTAGCTAAAGTCATTAATGGACAACAACCAGATGTGATATATTCCGATGAAATGTTGACGAATGAAGATGGACCGATGATAAATTTGGTGTTTAGGCCAGATTTTGATTATTACTTTTTGTTAAGTCATCCTTATATAGTACATCTAACTGTTATTAAACGAGATATTTTATTAGAAGTGGGTGGTTTTACTTCCGGTTTGACAGTTAGTCAAGATTACGATTTATTATTACGAATCGCTGCTACTACTCAATTTTTTGTTCATATTCCAAAAATATTATATCGTTGGCGTACCCATACAAGTTCTACTGGACATCAACAAGCTCATAACGTAATGTCTGTTTCACAAACGGCTTTGAACAATCACTTGCGTCTAAAAGGTTTAGATGCTACTCAAGCTTGGGCTACTGAAGGGTTTTCTTTTAACTTTTTTAGAATTCGTTATAAGATAGAACCAGTCACAGTTTCAATTATCATACCTACCAAAGATAAAGTAGATTTATTAAAGACTTGCATTGAATCTGTATTACAAAAAACCTTTCTGCCTTCAGGGGTAAAACTGGAAATTTTAGTAGTTGATAACGGTTCTGAACAACCGGAAACTTTAGCTTATTTTGAGGAGCTAAAAACTGCTGGTCATCAAGTTATCAATGCACCAGGGACATTTAATTTTTCTTGGCTAAATAATAAGGCAGTTGAACACGCTTCCGGCTCATTGCTGTTATTTATGAATAATGATATTGAAGTGATAGAAGCTGGTTGGCTAGAAGCTATGGTTGAGTTGATGGCTATGCAGGAAGTTGCAGCTGTTGGGGCAAAATTACTCTATCCTGATGGTTTAATTCAACATGCTGGTGTTCTGTTAGGGATTAATGGCCCAGCTTCTCATGATCATCAATTCTTTCCTGAATTAGAAAATAACAATATGGCTGGAGGACATAATCATGCATTATTGGTTATAAGAGAATGTATGGCCGTCACGGCTGCTTGTATGCTAGTTCGCCGTTCGGCTTTTGATGCCGTTGGTGGATTTGATGAGCAGTTGGCAGTTGGATTTGGAGATACTGACTTATGCCTACGCCTCCGTGCAGATAATCACAAATGTCTGTTTACACCTTATGCTCGTCTGATTCACCATGAGTCTGCAACTCGTGGTTACCAACATGATGATCCACACCCAGAAGACAGAGATTTATTTTATAAACGCTGGGGTGATTTGATTGAAAAAGGCGATCCATTTTATAACTCTAACTTACAAAAAGTTGGGAAGATGTTTGAACCAGAACAGGATTAAAAGGTAAACTCATTGAGATAAGGTTTTTTAATATGATTTTCTTGGTGACAAACATTCAATGTTATTTCGTTAAACAACAATTCTGTTCCATAATTATAACAATGAGTTAACATTATTTCTAGTTTAAAACAATTAAAATCTTCGGTAGTCCTGCATAGGGTAGTGTTATCTCTAAAAAATCTGTTAAGTATCAAGTAAATAATATATTTATCACTATGCATTACAGGACTACCAAATCTTCTGCCTCTACTCCTTCATCAATTATTTCTACAATTTTTAAATATTTTATCACTCCAGAGACTATACCCAAGTGTTCTAAGCATTTATGAGATTATAAATGGTCTGAAAATTTATGCCATCATGTACTAACATATTTAATCTAAAAAATATACTTAACCCCGATATAATAATATCCACCTCCAAAACCAGCCGGTGAAGACACCGGATATTTAGACCCAAAACTACCAGCATAAACAGCATCAGAAGGATAACTATTAAACAAATTCTCTGCCCCCAAAACAAACTCCCACTGCTTAAAAGCACCAAACCCAAGTTCAAAATCCAATGTCACCTGAGCATCCAACTCCGTCATTCGAGCTTCCGATATATAGTATTCGGTCAAAGGTCCATAATAATTTAACCGAACCACAGATCGCCATCGTCCTTCCCTATGCAAAAACGACAATATACTCCGCAAAGAAGGCAACTGCTCCTCCAACTGTCGCATCCGCAAATTACTCAAACTTGGTCCTTGCCCGGTTACTTCAGTAATATTATAATTAACCGCCAAAGCTAATTTACTACGGCTTCCCTCTCGCCAACTAAACGGAATAGTTCCAACAAAATCCACTCCCTCAGTTCGAGTTGCAAAATCATTACTAAAGAAATTAACTCTAGTGAATTGATTAGCATTTCTATAACCCAACGCCAACAGAGCAGCCCGATCTGCATCACCAATTAATTCATTTGAGGTCAAAGTTATGCGATCCTGCATATCAATATGATAGAAATCCAGCGTCATATTGAACTTTTTACTTTCCCACAAAACTCCTAAACTATAGTTTTCCGAAGTTTCTGGTCTAAGAGGACTAGCTAGTTCAGAAAATAACGGCAATTGCTGTGCTACTGATGCAGGCAAAGTGGCAGTGGTTGACAAGCCTCCGCTAGAATTAAAAGATACTGTAGATTGGGCAAATTGTTGCTGACCCGGAGTTGGAGCATGGAATCCAGTTGACAATGTTCCCCTGACTTTAAACCGTTCTGTTAACCTAACCAAACTAGATAACTTAAAATTAGTATCAGCCCCAACATCACTAAAATCTTCATACCGAATTGCAGCACCCAAAGTCCAGTTATCAGTAATATCAGTTTCAATATCTGCATAAGCAGAAACATTGTTACGGATGGCGGTAAAGGAAGTGGTTGGATTAAAAGAACCAAAACCTAAAGTACCCACTGAGATTCCTTGGGTTCCTTGTGCTGTCATGGTATAAGGCCCAATATCCCAAGCTTCACGCTGCCCCGGTTCCTGTTGATATTTTTCTTGATGCCATTCAAGACCAACCGCTAAATTAATAGGTGAGGCAAAACTGGATGTTAAGGGATAAGTCAGTTGAGTATTAACAGTTTGCTCTTCCTGAATACGGGAGCCAACATCTAAAAAGTTAGGGCTATATGGTCCAAAAGTTGGGTTAAAATTAGCAAAAGTTCGATAGCTAGCTTCGTTGCGGCCAACAGTAAAACTAACATCAAAAATAGCATCACTAGCAAAATTATTGCGAAAGCCCAAAGAGACAGAATAATCTTCATTTATGCCCGAAAACCAAGGTGCAGTTCCGCCCGGAAAATCTTCCAGAAATGAGAAACAATTCGGATCGTTCCGCAACCTCTCAATAGCTGCCAAATCTGCATTTACGGCACTCTCATCAGACAAGTCTGGTATCGTCAATGCGGGACATCCTCCAGAACCATTCTGATCAAATACTATACGTTCATCACCAATCGCAAATACACCTTCCCGTGCTGGATTGCGGAAAAAGAATCCAATGAGATTTTCTCTCTTATTATAGTTAGCAAATCCGTATACATCAGTTCCTTTAGCAATTGGAACATCAAGATTAGCAAACAGCTTGATATTATCTTCTATTTTTGGTGCACCCCACCATATAGCCGGGTCTCGAATATCTGTGTAACCGGCATCAACAAATTGTTGTGTGCTGTCAGCTTGTTGGGCACGATTAGTTCGATCAGTAT
>JAUCGN010000293.1 GCA_030378125.1 Thiotrichales bacterium HSG1
AAATATATCAGATGAGTTCTTTTTTTATAGCCATAATGCCGATGGTGTATTTACGTTTGTTAGTAATTCTGTTCAACATTCATTGGGTTACACACCAGAAGAATTTATGGCACATTATACAGAATATTTGACAAATAATCCCATTAATGAAACAGTTAAACATCATTCTGAACAAAGCATACAAGGCATAGTTCAACCTTCATATAAAATGGAAATTTGTTGTAAAGATGGAAAGATTAAAACTTTTGAAATATTTGAAGTGCCTGTATTCAATGAGCAAGGTAATGTTACTTCAGTTGAAGGTATTGCCCATGACATAACCGAACGTAAACAGATTCAAGAAAAATTGCAGGAGAGTGAAACTAAACACAGAACCTTATTTGAAACTATGGCATCAGGAGTTGTATATCAAGATGCAACTGGATACATAACCTCCGCTAATCCAGCAGCAGAAACAATTCTTGGTTTAAGCTTAGATCAAATGCAAGGTAGAACCTCTTTCGATCCGCGTTGGAAAGCTGTTCATGAAGATGGTTCCGATTTCCCAGGTGATACTCATCCTGCCATGTTTGCACTCAAAACTGGCAAACCAATCACTGATGTTATTATGGGAATCTTTCATCCAGTCGAAGAAAAATACTACTGGGTTATTATCAACGCGATACCAGAATTTATGTCTGGACAAAATAAACCCTATCGAGTTTACACAACTTTTCATGATATAACAGACCGTAAACAAGCTGAAACTATTTTAGAAAAAAGTGAGAAACGCTTCCGGGCTTTATTTGAGAAATTTCCGGTGGCATACCAATCACTTAATGAAAATGGGTGTTTTATTGATGTTAATCCAGAAATGGAACAACTACTGGGTTATCGTGCAGATGAAATGCTGGGTAAATCGTTTGGTGATTTTTGGGATAAAGAAACTAATAGCATGTTTCCAAATGCTTTTTGCCAATTTAAGGAATGTGGTATTGTCAATAATGAGCTGCATCTTCTGAAAAAAAATGACGAAAAAGTTACCATTGTCCTTAACGGCCGGATTCAATATGATAGTAAGGGCAAATATGTACGTTCTCATTGCACACTGCACGATATAACGGAACGCAAACGTATGGAGGCCCAATTAATAGCAGCCAAAGAAGCCGCCGATGCTGCCAATCGTGCTAAGAGTGAGTTTCTTGCTAATATGAGTCATGAAATCCGTACTCCCATGAATGCAGTGATTGGTTTTAGCGATATACTTGCTTCCCAAATTACTGATAAAAAACATAAAAGTTATCTCAATTCCATTCAAACTGGAGGTAAAAGCCTCCTAACTCTAATAAATGATATACTTGATTTATCTAAAATTGAAGCAGGACAATTAGATATTCAGTATGAACCAGTGAATCCACAACAAATTTTCACCGAATTACAACAAATTTTCGATCTCAAAATAGCAGAAAAAAATCTGAAATTAATAATGGAAATTGATGAAAATTTGCCTCAGGCTTTATATTTAGATGAAACTCGTTTGCGGCAGGTGTTACTAAATCTTATCGGTAATGCGATCAAATTTACTGACAATGGCTACATTAAACTCTGTGCCAATAAAATATACACTGAGGATGAACATAGCAAAATAGACTTAGTTATGGCGGTGGAAGATTCAGGTATCGGTGTTCCAGCTGAACAACAGGCTCTTATTTTTGAATCATTCAAGCAACAAGAAGGACAAAGTACTCGTAAATATGGTGGAACTGGATTAGGACTTGCTATCACCAAACGTTTGGTTGAAATGATGAATGGGCATATTTTCGTCGAAAGCAGTCCCGGTAAAGGCAGTCGGTTTGAAATTATACTGCATGAAGTTAAAATAGCTGCCACTCAATCAAATACCGTGCAAGACAATACTTTCGACCCTAATCAGATAACATTTGAAAAAACATGTGTATTAGTAGTGGATGACATTGAATCTAATCGTGATTTAATAAAGGAATACTTATCACAAGTTAATTTGGAAGTTATTTGTGCAGAAAATGGCCAACAGGCATTATTGTTTGTAGAAGAATACCACCCGGCTTTGATTTTAATGGATATTCGGATGCCAGAAATGGATGGTTATGAAGCCACTAAATATTTGAAAGGTAATCCAAATACTTCTGATATTCCAATTATTGCTCTAACCGCCTCAGTTGCTTTAGATGAAAAATATAAGATTGAAGCACATGGTTTTAATGGTTTTTTAGCTAAACCGGTCAATATTTCTGCTCTACTTAGTGAAATATCTCACTATCTCAAACATACCAAGAAAGCTGTCACTGAGAATCCCAAAGTTGTAATTGAGAAAATTGATAATAGCATGAATCCGGAAAGGATTACTAATTTCCCAGAATTACAAAACCGACTTAAACAAGAAATAATACCACTTTTGGAAGTGATTCGGATTGTTAGGGGTAGGTCTTAGTTTTTGA
>JAUCGN010000294.1 GCA_030378125.1 Thiotrichales bacterium HSG1
ATCAATTTATCCGCATCAATAGGTTTAGCCAAATAGTCGTTTGCTCCAGCTTCAATACATTTCGCTTTATCATCTTTCATGGCTTTGGCTGTTAGGGCTATGATAGGTAATTTGCGATATTTCAATTGTTTACGAATCTCTTGCATGGCTTCATAACCATCCATCTCTGGCATCATAATATCCATCAAAACTATAGCAACATCATTATGTTTCTGTAATTTATCCAATCCCTCTTGACCATTTACGGAACAAATAACCTCCATATCACATTCTTCCAATACAGTTGCTAAAGCATAGACATTTCGCACATCATCATCAACAATTAATACTTTTTTATTTTTGAGAATAGCTTCCTTATCATGTACCATATGTAACATGTTACGTTTGTCATCCGATAATTTAGCTTCTACTTGATGTAAAAACAAAGTTGCTTCATCCAACAAACGTTCAGGAGAACTAACTGATTTAATTGGAATTGCATCAGAACAACGCATTAACAAAGTTTCTTCTTCGGTGGTTAAATCACGATCAGAATATACAATAATTGGAGTTTGACAATGAGTTCGGTTTTTATACATCATTTCCAATAGTTTACTACCAGAATTATGTTCAATATCTATATCAAGAATAATACAATCATAAGGAGTTGTTAGTAAATTTTGATATGCTGCTTCTATAGTTACTTCCTGCCGAATTTGAATTCCTTCTTCATCAACTAATTCAATTATTTTATGTCGATGCAAATCAATGTCTGTTACTATTAACACATTTTTAACTGTTCTGGTAAGAAACTGCTCTATCTGTTTAAAAGCATCGGTCAATTTTTCCATGCTCACTGGTTTAAGTAAGTAACCAATAGCTCCCATTTTTTTCGCATCCATGCTTTGATCAGATGCAGACATGAAATGAACCGGAATATGACGAGTTTCCGGATTATTTTTCAATCGTTCCATCACACTCCAGCCGTTCAACTCAGGCAAACCAACATCTAAAATAATAGCACTGGGTTTATACTGCTCGGCCAATTGCACACCAGTTATACCATCCTCAGCTAAGAGATGTTTAAAACCTTTTTCATTAGATAAATCGGTTAAAATTTTAGAAAATTTCCTATCATCTTCAATAAACAAAATGAATTTATCATCGGGTTTTAAGTCATTTCTGTCATCAGGAATTGGTTCAAGCTTGGGTAAAGGTTTTGGTTTAACCTCAACCGGAGAATAATTTGTTTCACTTAACAATGGTTCTTCTATTGGAGCTGATAATGTTGATATAACCTCCACTGATTCAGGTAGATACAAAGTAAATATGCTGCCTTTATTATCACTAGTTAAGGTTAGTTCTCCACCCAATAATCTAGCTAATTGTCGAGAAATTGATAGTCCTAATCCAGTACCTCCATATTTTCTACTGGTAGAACCATCTGCTTGTTGGAAAGCTTCAAAAATGGTTTGTTGTTTATCCTTTGGGATACCAATTCCAGTATCTATCACACTAATTGCTATAGATTCGTTTAATTTCATATTACTAAATGGAATTGTAGTTGGATACTGAATTTTGACCGTAACTGAACCTTCACTAGTAAATTTAAACGCATTGGATAACAAATTATTAATTACTTGTTTTAATCGTTGGCTATCAGTGTGTAATGTTGGGTTAACATTGGCATCAATAACAGTTTCCAATTCCAAATTTTTATTCTCAGCAATCGGTAAGAACTTTTGTTTAATTGTGGCTAACAATTCTTTTAATGATATATCTTCCCAGTTGACTTCAATTTTGCCAGCTTCAACTTTGGAAAGGTCTAAAATATCATTAATTAGAGTTAGTAAATCCTTGCCAGCACTGTTGATAGTTGTAGCATATTCAATCTGCTTTTCAGTTAAGTTACCCGGTTTATTATTTACTAATAATTGAGCCAAAATTAACAAACTATTCAAAGGGGTGCGTAATTCATGTGACATATTAGCTAAAAATTCAGATTTATATTTACTTGCCACTTCTAGCTCTTCTGCTTTCAATACAATCGCAGTTTGGGCTTTTTCCATTTCAGCTTGAGCTTTTTCCATCTCCAAACGATTGGTTTCCAAAATCTGATTTTTCTCTTGCACTGCAACTTTCTGTTGTTCTAAACCATGAGTTCGTTCTTCAAGTATTTCATTAGTTTGTCGTAATTCTTCTTGTTGAGCTTGCATCTCTTCCGATTGAGCTTGCAATTCTTCTTTTTGGTGTTGTAATTCTTCGGTTTGGTTTTGTAAAATTTCTTTTTGTCCAGTAAGTTCCTGAGCTTGTACTTGAGTTTGTTGTAATAAATTCTGCATTTTGGTACGAGCTTCGACTGAATTAAACGCTACCCCAATTCCGGGCATAACTTGTTCAATAAAATTTTGCTGAGTTTCAGTTAATGCTTGCATAGCACCTAAAACTAAGACTCCTTTAACTGCATTTTCATATA
>JAUCGN010000295.1 GCA_030378125.1 Thiotrichales bacterium HSG1
ACAAAATACAGTTAAAGCTGCCAATAAAGATTGAGTTGGATATTCCAAAACGCTCCCACCTTTCCTAAAGCTAACTATTGGATTAACCAAAGTTTCCACTGCATCTTTAGCCACATTTGGCACTGGTACAAAATTTTTCCGAACAGCTTTTGGCATACTGCGTAATAAAGCAATAATTTTTTCTTCCAACAGACCCGGCACTAACCATTCAAAAGTTTGTGGGTCTAATTGATTCAATAAATTCAATGGAATATCAATTGTTACACCATCATCAGGTTCTCCCGGTGCAAGATGATAATGCAACGGCAGATTGATCCCAACTAATGCAACGTTGTCCGGGAAAGCCTGTGGAGTTATCTGTTCACCAATATGTCGCATTAAATCAGTTTTGCTTAAAAACAGTAATTTGGCCTGTTTTTGTTCCACAATTTTACGCCATTTTTCAAAGGCTTTACCAGTATAAATTCTCTCTGGAATCTTAGTATTATAAAAAGCATAAACTTGCTCTTCATCAACCAAAATATCTTGTCGTCGTGACTTATGTTCTAACGCTTCAATTTCTGCTATCAATTCTTTATTATGTTTAAAAAATGTAGCTTTACAACTATATTCACCCTGCACCAAAGCACTGCGAATAAAAATTTCTCTAGCTAAAGTTGGATCCAAAGGTCCATAATTAACTTTGCGTTTAGCCACGATGGTTAAGCCATATAGTGTAACCTTTTCAAAGGCTCCCACCTGAGCTTGCCGTTTTTGCCAATGAGGTTCAAAATAATGATATTGACACAAATTACCAGCCACTTGCTCAATCCATTCAGGTTCAATCTTAGCACAACATCTAGCATATAAACGTGAAGTTTCAACTAGTTCTGCTGCCATTGTCCATTTGGGTTGTTTTTTGAATAATCCTGAACCGGGAAACAAGTGAAATTTAATATTTCTAGCTCCTAAATAAACTCCCTTATCTTCTGTCTTAATAGCAATGTTACCCAATAATCCACTCAGTAAGGCACGATGAATTGCAGCATATTGAAGAACAAAATCAGTTTTGCCAGAATTAACTTTCCAACCAGATTCTTTAACAAAAATATGTAGTTGTTGATGTATATCTCGCCATTCTCGCATTCGCACATAGGATAAAAAATGTTGACGACAGAGTTTACGAAGTTTGTTTTGAGATAGATGTTTAGCATTTTCTTGCCAAAAATTCCATAAATTTAAATAACTAAGAAAATCAGAACTTTTATCAGTAAATTGTTGTTGTGCAGTGTCAGCAGCTTGCTGAAAATCCATTGGTCTTTCACGTGGGTCTTGAATGCTTAAAGCACTGGCAATTATTAATATTTCATGTAAACAGCCTTCTTTTTTAGCAGCCAAAATCATGCAGCCAATCCTTGGATCAATTGGCATTTTGGCTAGTTGATGGCCATTTTTGGTTAGTTTGCGATTATCGTTGACAGCTCCCAATTCGGTCAATAAAGTGAAGCCAGCATTGATCATTTTGGTAGTTGGTGGCTCCACAAAAGGAAATTTATATACATCTCCTAAGTGTAAAGCTAACATGCGTAAAATAACTGCTGCCAAAGAGGTACGCAAAATTTCTGGATCGGTAAATTCTGGCCGTAAATCAAAATCTTCTGCTGAATACAGCCGAATACAAGTACCAGCAGCAATCCGTCCACAACGACCTTTGCGCTGATCAGCACTGGAACGAGAAATTGCTTCTATTGGTAAGCGTTGTACCTTGTTACGAATGTTATAACGACTGATACGAGCTAGTCCCGGATCAATAACAGCTTTGATTCTGGGTACAGTGAGAGAGGTTTCCGCTACGTTGGTTGCCAATACGATCCGCCGCAGATTACTGGGATTAAACACTCGATTTTGTTCACTAGCGGACAAACGGGCATATAGTGGTAGTATCTCTGTGTTTGGTAGTTTATGCTTGCGTAGTGCTTCCGCAGTTTCCCGAATATCACGCTCTCCAGCTAAGAAGACTAAAATATCATCATGTGATTTAATCTCATCTACTGCATCTAAAATTCCTTGCACAATATCTTGCTCATCTTCTTCCGATAAAGGTTGATAGCGAGTTTCTACCGGATAAGTGCGACCGGAAACTTCAATTATGGGAGAGTTGTTAAAATGGGCTGCAAACCGTTGGGTATCAATAGTGGCGGAAGTTATAATTACTTTTAAATCTGGCCGTTTAGGTAGTAATTGTTTTAAATAACCCAATAAAAAATCAACGTTTAGATTACGTTCATGAGCTTCATCAATGATAAGTGTGTCATAGTTGTTTAGAAAACGATCCGTTTGGGTTTCGGCCAATAAAATCCCATCGGTCATAAATTTAATATAGGTGTCAGGACTCAAACGATCACTGAAACGCACTTTATAACCGACTGCATGTCCTAACGGACTGGAAAGCTCACTCGCCACCCCACTTGCT
>JAUCGN010000296.1 GCA_030378125.1 Thiotrichales bacterium HSG1
AAGGGGTGGGTTTGAAATGGTTATGTTAAGGATGTTAGCTTTTCGACCAGTAACTCAGGCCATAACTCAAGCCTCCATACCAGTTAATAAACCAGTTACTACACCTGCTACTACACTTGCTACGGCTACTCCAAACCATCAAAAAATACCATCCAAAGGTGGAGAATGGGAAAATGTTATCCAAACTTTAGGACTGAGAGGTGGTATTAAACAATTAGCTGATAATTGTGAGTTAAAAAAGCATGAAGGAAATTCTTGGTATTTCAATTTACAACCCCAATATAAGGCAGTGTTGACTAGTAGTAGAAAAGAAAGTTTGGAAAAATTGTTGGAAAAACATTGTGGTGCATCGCAAACTATATTTATCCATACAGATCAAACAAATACTTCAACAACGCAGCAAGTGCGAGAAGAACCTCAAAATTATGTAGCAAAAGAGATTGAAAAAGAACCTTTTGTTGTTTACATGCAAGAAAACTGTGCTGCTAAAGCTAAGGTTATTAATAAGTAAATTTATAAAATTAAAGGATTTTCAGGATAAAATCTTTGTAAATCATTTAAGTATAAAAAATCCTGTTAACTCTTAAATCTTGAGAATTTTGATTCTGACAAAAAAATGTTATGTACAAAGATAAAATTCAGGACTAACAATAACTTAAACCGGAATAAAATATGAAACAATTATTAAAAACTGGTACGCCACCAAGATTAGACAGCAAAAGTTTAAACTATCAAGTGATGGAAGAGCAACCGGGAGATAAACCATTACCAGTATTTTCCTTTCAAGCCAACCACCACCCATCGCAAATTTCCTGTTACATAACTCATACTAATGAACAAACTCACGCTATTATCCGTTCTAGTTTAGATCGTTCCCCAATATATTCTGGGGTAATTGAAAGCGTTGGGCCACGTTATTGTCCTTCTATTGAGGATAAAGTGGTTCGATTTTCAGAACGAACTTCGCATCAAATTTTTGTGGAACCTGAAGGTTTAAATGTTAAAGAAGTCTATCCCAACGGAATTTCCACTAGTTTGCCATTTGATGTTCAATTACAATTAGTGCGTTCAATTAAAGGTTTTGAAAATGCTCATATTACTCGTCCGGGTTATGCTATTGAATATGACTTTTTTGACCCACGAGGTTTAAAACCAAGTTTGGAAACTAAAGTTATATCAAGATTATTTTTTGCTGGTCAAATTAACGGTACAACTGGTTATGAAGAAGCTGCAGCTCAAGGTTTAATCGCTGGTATGAATGCTGCGTTATTAGTTCAAGGTAAACCAGTTTGGACTCCACGCCGGGATGAGGCTTATATTGGGGTAATGATTGACGATCTAATAACAAAGGGTACAAATGAACCATACCGTATGTTTACTAGTCGAGCCGAATATCGTTTATTATTACGGGAAGACAATGCCGATTTACGTTTGACAACAATTGGACGAAAATTAGGTTTGATTGATACAGAACAATGGCAGGCTTTTATAGTTAAAAAATCATTAATTAAAGAAGAAAAACAACGTCTTGGTCAATTATGGGTTAAACCTAATGATCCAGTTAAACTTAGCTTTACTAGCATTAGTCGAGAAGTTAATTATCTGGAATTATTAGGCCGACCAGAAGTTACTTATGAACTTTTAGTGCCGTTGACTAATTTACCAACTGAAGTAACTCAACAAATTGAAATTCAACAAAAATATAGTGGTTATATTAAACGCCAAGAGGCTGAAATTTCTCGTTTACGCCGTTATGAAGAAGCTGTTTTACCAGAAAATATAGATTATAATCAAGTATCTGGACTATCCAATGAGGTACGACAAAAACTAGCAGAATACCGTCCAACTACAGTGGGGCAAGCGTCACGAATATCAGGTATAACGCCGGCGGCTATTTCTTTGTTGTTAGTCCATTTAAAAAAACCAGGTTGAAGAAAATTTTTTATGCAGGACATTTTTTTGTCAGAATCAGGATTTAAGAATTAACAGGATTTTTTATACTTAAATGATTTAAAAAAGCATCCTGTACAAAGAGCACAATCTAATAAAGTTTGTCACATCTTTTAATTCCATCAATCCTGATTTTTTTATACTTGTCTTGCTGCTTGCGGATGTTTACGTTCCACTGGTTTTAAAATTTTATTAAGAGCATTAAGGTAAGCTTTTGCAGAAGCAGTCACAATATCTGTATCAGCACCTTGACCATTAACGATATTACCATCTTTCTCTAAACGCACTCCCACCTCACCTTGGGCATCAGTACCATCAGTAACGTTATTGACTGAATAAACAAGTAATTTAGTCTTGCTATCAATCAAATTTTCAATGGCCTTGAAAGTGGCATCCACTGGTCCACTACCATCAGCAGCAGACATGCTTTCTACTCCATTCACACTGATTGTTATTTGTGCATGAGGAACTTCA
>JAUCGN010000297.1 GCA_030378125.1 Thiotrichales bacterium HSG1
CAAAGTGCCACAGCCAACGCATCTGCTGCATCAGCTTGTGGAGTTTTAGGGAGAGACAACAATATTTTCACCATATGTTGAACCTGAATTTTATCAGCATGACCTTTGCCAACTACTGCCTGTTTAATTTGAGTGGGAGCATATTCATAAACTGGTAAATCATTTTGCACACAAGCTACAATTGCGGCTCCTCTTGCATGTCCTAATTTAAGTGCTGAAGCTGCATTACGGTGCATAAAAACCTGCTCAATGGCCGAAATATTAGGTTGATATTGTTCAATGATTTGATTTAAATTAGTATATATTTCTCGTAAACGCAATGGTATAGATTCCGAATGGATTTGTATACATCCACTAGTAACGTACTTAGAATTTTGACGATTAACATCAATGATTCCAAATCCGGTGAGCCTAGAACCGGGATCAATGCCTAAAACCCTCTCGCAAATCTTACCACATTTTTTTGACAATTTCAGTATCCATAAAACGGAGATATAAGCGTTTTTTATTATTTTTCTACTGTGAATGAGTGTAACATAATTTATTGATATGGTAAATTTAGGCAAAAAATATTCTGTCCTCTATGTGAAATTAATCAAAATTTTTCTTGAAATGCTCTTGAAATTATTAAAAATTAGCATTATAATGCCAGTGCCTTCACTAAATTATCTTACTAAAAATAGTTATTTATGATTCTAACGTTTTTTGTTGATGGTAAATCAAATGTATGGTTGGTAGAATGATAGCGAAATCCCCAATTTGCTCTTAACAATGAGTTATAAGGAAGTTCCTAGCCACCCTATTGCTCTAGTCACTGATTAGGTTAGTTTAAATGACTATCCCAAAAAAATATTAGAATCAGGTACATTTTCCAGATAAAGTACGGGAAATGAAAAAAATTACTTAAAATTTAGTCAAGATTTTGGCAAAAATATTAACTAAAAGGTAATTAGTCACTATGATGTATGCTAATACTATAATGATCAAACTTAATAGTATGGTAAGTATAACTGTATGATATTTTAAGTAATTTAGTTAAATATATTATCATTTATAGACATAAAATGTTGGCATGAGTTATGGTGGGTAGTTACACTAAAAAGGTAATAAAATTAATGAAACAACAAAAAGCTTCTCTTATGATGTTTGGTGCTTTGTTATTGATTGGGCAAACAGTTGTTAATGCTCAAGAATATCAACAAAATGGTGTTTATGTAAGTCCATCGGTAGGTTATTACTTTTTTGATGAAGATGGAGATAACAATGCTGAAGACAGTTTGTTATATGGTTTGAGTATTGGTTATCAAATCAATAAAAATTTTGCTCTTGAATTGAATTATTCTGGGATTGACTCTGAGGTTGATGACTTAGCAACTGATTTGGATGGTAAACTGAGAAACCCAGGTGATGATGTAACAACTGACCTCATACGCTTGGATGGTATTTACAATTTAGATTTATCAAGCCCTTGGTCGCCATATCTTGCAGTTGGTTATACTAGATTAAACCAAGACCCAGCTTTTAACAGCAGTGAAGAAGAAGACATGATGGATTTAGGATTAGGAATTAAACGATCCATTACCCCATCTCTATCATTGAAGGCTGATGTACGTGCTTATCATAATTTTGACAATGAAGACACTGATTATGGTCTCCAATTAGGTGTTGCTTATTTATTCGGTGCTACTCCACCGCCACCACCAGAACCAGAACCAGTCAAAGTAGTTGATCCGGTTGATCCTTGTTCGTTGGATGATGATCAAGATGGGGTTAATAATTGTGATGATATGTGTTCGGGTACACCAATTGGTTCCAAAATTGAAACGACCGGTTGTCGTCTTCTAGATGTACCTGAAAAAATTCACTTAAAAATCTTATTTGATTTTGATAAAGCCATAGTGAAACAAGAGTATTTTCCTGAAATTAAACGTGTTGTGGATTTTATGCAAAAATATCCTAGTACTAAAACTGAAATCCAAGGACATACTGATAGCACTGGAAATGACGCTTACAATTTGGATTTATCACAACGGCGTACTGATGCAGTTTTTGAAGTATTGGTTAACGAATTTGGGGTTGATTCTTCACGGCTAAATCCAGTTGGTTATGGTGAATCACAACCGATTGCGGATAATGGCACTCGTGAGGGACGTCAAATGAACCGTCGAGTTATTGCTCATATTGAAACTGTTGTTCAAACAATCGAAAAGCAATAGATTCTTTTGTAGGGTAAGAGATTAGGATTTATTACCTAAAGTTTTAAAACAGACCTGGCAGGTTTCCAAGACTTGCTAGGTTTTATTAATTTTGTTAAATACTTATTCCTAAGTAGAAACTTCAAACACTATAACCCGCTAATTTTAGTCCTAATATTTGTTCAAGAATATGGGAAATATCAACGATCCAATCCGCATCATC
>JAUCGN010000298.1 GCA_030378125.1 Thiotrichales bacterium HSG1
TCTCCTGATGAAAAGTTAGATCATAAAAATCATCAACACCACTAGTGATTATTCCTAATGCCACTGCTATGGAAAGCTTGGGAGGTAGTTTAGCCAATCTTGAGCAAGGCTTCATACATTTATGTGGTGATTTAGGAACTGGTAAAACTACATTGGTACGAGGTTTTTTGCGTGCTTTGGGATATGAAGGTATTGTTAAAAGCCCTACCTATACAATAGTAGAGCCGTATTATTTTGATAAATATACAGTTTACCATTTTGATTTATATCGTTTAGGCGACCCGGAAGAGTTGGAATATTTAGGTATTCGTGATTATTTAAATGGTATTTGTTTAATTGAATGGCCAGAGAAAGGTCAAAATTTTACTCCCAAACCAGATATTAAAATCTATATATCGCATTATGGAACTGCCCGTTTTTTAGAAATGCGGGCTTATACAGAAATTGGAAAAAAGCTACAAACTTATATAAAATCTATACCCTGTCAAGAGTAGTTAGCATGATGTAGTCTTTTTGGATAAATATTTTGGCCACTATGTTCTCTAACATCTGACAGGTTTTAACAGATTATATTTTGTTCTGAACCGGAAATTCAAAATAAGTCAATAATGTTCGTTGTAAGCTGATATCGTTGTTATCACTAACCATAAAAAAATAATTGCCTTGATGATGAGTTAAACCTTCAAAGTTATCTATTTGCCAACCAAGATGATTATTAAATACAGCCACTTGTTTGGTCTCCATAGTTTCTAACCACAGTTGTCTTAAGGTTATAATCAAGGGTTTGTAGATAGATACATAAGCTCGTTCCAAAATCAATAGTGAACCATCTTGCAGATATTCCATAGCCACTATGCTACTGTTTTTAACAGGAAAAGCAGGAAAACTCCAACTTTTACCATCAAGTGCATAAATAGTGTGTTTGTGGTTTTTTAAAGATGGGCGTATTTTGTTTTTTCGCATAGGTAACTCTGGAGCAGTAATAACTCCTAACTTTGGGTGAACTGTTACTGCCTCAAATATTTTATTGTTATTGTAGAAGAATTTTTTCTTTTTTAAAACAGGTGGTAAAGTATAATTAACCAACAGTTTACCTTTGGGATTAAAACGTGCAATTCTTGGTTTGCGTTCAAAAGAAATTATCAATTCACTATCACCAATTATACCATTAGCCCCATTTAAAATACTCAATCCTTCAGAATCTCTATATTTTAATTTTTTCCCCTTCTTATTCGATAATGTAAAAGCAGTGATAAAGTTAACCCCAACTAAGGTATTATCAACAATTTGGGGGCGTAAATGAAATAAATTGCCATCATCTGATATTGCATACAATATTTTATCATCTTCACTCCAAGCTAAACCTGATAATTCAGACAATCTTAAATGATTTATTTTTTTATTAACTAATCGAACTGTACCTCTCAAACGTATTTGCATATAAGTATCACCAGCTTGGTATTCATTGGATAAAGATACTTGATGACTTAACTCGGTAAAACAGGATGTTAATAATAAAATGAACAATATTGTTATTTTTTTCATATTTAAGAATTTAACATTTACGCATTGACAAAAACAAATAGGCACAACATTGCTAAATAATAGATTTAGAACGTTTTAAATTATGAGCTATAACACATTATTTGGTACTGAGTTTCAACTTGAGAAAAAATTAAAACTTGTTAAATATCAATTAATTACAAGTCTTATTGATTTTGTGTAACATACTGAACCATCGTTAGCAAAATACTTTATATTGCTGATGCTTCAGTATTTCCCTCATCAGGTGGTGGAGAATCACCTTCATTGACTATAGCAGCTTTAGTGTTACGAATGGCAGAATTAATCTAATATTGGATTTCTGCCAAAATATTTATATGAAAAGCTATAGTTACAAATTTTCTAACAAGGACCACTAACTCGATTATTTCGGTCCCGAAACTGACAATTATGTTCAGTTTTAGGGTCTCCATATCTTTAAAACCTAACAAGTTTTTTTGGAAACATCAATATTTTGTTTGAAATTATCCTTATTTTTTAAGTTTGTTTAAACCTTAAGATTAAATTTTACCCTAACAACGTTCTTGATTGAATGAAAGTCCGCCTCCAATATTATGTTAGAACTTATCGAACAGTCCTAATTAGCAAAATTATAGATTATGTGGTAGATTTCATTGAACTTTGGTTGTTATAGACAAAAGAAACTCTGTTAAAAATGCCCTAAAAATTTGGCAATTACCAAAATTATAAATCTAATAATAACCTTTTAAATAATTACACTTAACATATTATGAAACCATCAAACTCCCAAAATGATGAACTATACGCCAAACATGAAAAAGTTTACCCACGTATTATATTTGGATTTTTTTCTCGTTTAAAGGCATTTAGCGGTA
>JAUCGN010000033.1 GCA_030378125.1 Thiotrichales bacterium HSG1
ATATTCATGAGTAATCTTTAATGCACTGATTACCACTATTCTCTCACTAGTAGCAACTTTGCCACTCTCACGTACTTGCTGAGTTTTTTCTTCAAGGAGTTGGGCTGAAGTTATCAGAGTGTCCTGTTCTTCTTCTGGGCAAGCAATAACATAATCCTTAGACAAAATACGCAAATTAACTGGCACTGACTTTCTCATAAATCAATTTCCATAGATTTAAGTCTGGCAATCATGTCTTCAATTCGTGAACATGCCAAAGCATTTTTTTCCAACAAAGCATTTCGCTCAGACATTAATTCAGTTTGATTTTGACGTAAGTATTTGTTTTCATTAATTAAATTTTCACTTATTTCAATAAGTTCATCAATTTTTGTTTCTAGCGATTGTAAATTCATTGTTTGAGGCAAGAATGAAATGAATATCTAAAAAACTCAATTAAACATTATAACATTAAGAGTTAATATATTGAATTTTTGCTCATTGTATTTTTTGTGTATAATGTTGACCGTTAAAGTTAAGTGTTCAAGCATAAACTATTCAAATATTTTGGAGTTCAAAGTCCCATATTTAACCATTGTCAAATAGGTTTGGACTCAAATATTAAAACTTATGCTTCAGTATAATATCTTTCTATAAAATTAAATTAAACAATGAACATACCAATTGAGAATTCCAATACCAAGTTTTATAAGTTAGGAATAGGCCTATTATTTCTAATTATGGTAATGTTATTTACCTTATTTGGGTTGAATGATATACCTGAAAATAAAATATTTTTAGTATTTGTGGCAATAGTAGGTGGTTACATGGCCATGAATATTGGGGCTAATGCTGTTGCTAATAATGTTGGTCCAGCTGTAGGTTCTAAAGCGTTAACCTTAACCGGTGCTATTATTATCGCAGTTATTTTTGAAGCTAGTGGTGCATTGATTGCTGGTGGTGATGTGGTCAGTACCATAAAAAAAGGAATTATCGACCCTCAATTGATTGCTAATAGTGAATTATTCATGTGGGTAATGTTTTCTGCACTGCTTGGAGGAGCTATTTGGTTGAATTTGGCGACTGCTTTGGGAGCTCCAGTTTCTACCACACATTCCATTGTGGGAGGAATTATGGGATCAGCCATTGCCTCTAGTGGTTGGGGACTTGTTAATTGGGCCATGATGGCTAAAATTGCAGCTAGTTGGGTTATATCTCCAATTTTGGGTGGTTTAATTGCTGCGTTATTCTTATACATAATCCAAGATCGAATTTTTCATAAGAAAGATACTTTGGAAGCGGCTAAAAAAGTAGTTCCAGTTCTTGTAGCTCTTATGAGTTGTGCATTTGCTACCTATTTGGCCATCAAAGGTATAAAAAAACTGGTAAAATTTGATATAACAACTGCTATTACTATTGGTATTGGGACTGGCATAGCTGTTTATTTTATCGTTAAACCGCTTATTATAAAAATGTCACAACGGCTTTCTAATGATAAAGATGATATTAATACATTATTTACCTTTCCATTGATTTTTGCTGCTGCACTTTTGTGTTTTGCTCATGGTGCAAATGATGTTGCTAATGCGATTGGCCCAGTGGCAGCTATTTATGAAGCTCTTCAAACTGGTGAAATTGCCAAGAAAGCTACTATTCCACTTTGGATTATGGTGATTGGAGCTTTGGGAATTGCAATTGGATTAGCTACTTATGGTCCTAAGCTCATTAAAACTGTTGGTACTGAAATCACTGATTTGGATCAAGGTAGAGCTTGGTCAATAGCAATGTCTTCAGCAATTGTAGTCATTATTGCTTCTTGGTTGGGGCTACCAGTTAGTTCTACTCATATTGCTATTGGTGGAGTATTTGGAGTTGGTTATTTACGTTATTATTTATATCAACGTTATGAAAATGAAATTGAAGGAGTTAAGGCGCACCATGTTGAATCAATTAATAAGAAGCTTAATAAATGGGATAATAAATTAGTTAAGTTGGAAAAAGAAGATAAGAAAACTCAGTTATTACACAAAATAACTTCAAAGAAACAAGAGTTAGAAACTGTTCAGGCTGGTGGTAAAGCCACTTTTTCCAAAAAGGAACAAAAAAAGCTGAATGATATTAAAAAAAGGCAGTATGTTAGGAAAGGTATGTTAACTAGAATTGTGATGGCTTGGTTGATAACAGTCCCAATTTCAGCTCTTGTTGGAGGAATTATATATCTTTTGTGTAAGATTTTCTTTATTTAAATAAGGAATCAGAGCCTAATAATATCGTAAATTAAACCTTCCATATTTTTGAAAATCTGGAAAGTTTGGTTTGACAAGTTAGGGATTTTATTTCTCATCCCTCAAGGAACGAATACGCAATATGTTGCATTACCTAAAAATTGAAAATTTTGCTATTGTTGAGCAACTTGAACTGAATTTTACCAGTGGTTTGACCATAATAACTGGAGAAACCGGGGCTGGTAAGTCTATTTTGATTGATGCTCTTAGTTTAGTGCTGGGAGAACGTGCCGATAGCAGTGTAGTACGTTATGGAAATGAAAATGCTCAAATTCAGGCTATTTTCACTTTACCTTTAATTGCAACAACTTGGTTACAGGATGATGGAATTGATAATAAATGTTCAGTACGCCGTGTAGTTAGTAATAATGGTCGTTCTCGAGCTTATATCAATGAACGACTAGTTTCAGTACAAACTTTGCGTAAATTGGGTGAGTTTTTAATAGATATTCATGGCCAACACGCCCATCAATCTTTGCTGAAAGCTGAAAATCAACGCCTGTTGTTAGATAATACTGCTTCCGATAAAAAAGCTCTGGAACAGGTTGAACGTATTTACCAACAATGGAAAACTATTAAAAATTCTTTGGATGGTTTGGGTGGTGAAGATCGAGCAGCAAAAATTGCCTTATTACGTTACCAAGTACAAGAATTAGAGGTTTTTGAACTAACAGCAAAATCAATTGTAGATTTAGAAAATGAATATCGTCGATTAGCCAATGCTCAACAACTATTAGAAAATAGTCAACAAGTTATGGAACTGTTAGACAATGATGCTGGTAATTCAACTTTGTCCTGTCTTTGTCAGGCTAACCATACGTTACAAGAAGTACAACAACACGATAATAAGTTGGCAAACATCATAGCTTTATTAGAAAATGCCATCATTCAAACCCAAGAAGCAGTTGGAGAATTGGGTTATTATGCTCAAAATTTAGATATAGATAATTTACGTTTGCAAGAAGTACAACAGCAAATAACTAGTCTGCAAGATTTAGCTCGTCAACATCGGGTACGATTTATAAATTTACCAGAACATTTTATCAGTTTAACCAAACAGTTAAATGAATTAGAAAGTTATGCAGAAAATGCTAATCACCTACAAATCGAGCTAGGGTCAGTTCTACAAGAATATCAGATTGCCGCAAGTGTTTTACATTCCCAAAGAGTTCAAACAGCCCAACAGTTAGGCGATAAAATTACTACTGAAATGTATCGACTTGGTATGCCAGGTGGTAGGTTGGTAATTGATGTTAGTAAAAATGAAAATTTGACTCCCACTTCAATCGGTACGGATGTTGTGGAATTTTTAGTTAGCACCAATCCCGGCCATTCTCCCAAACCTTTACCAAAAGTAGCTTCTGGTGGTGAATTGTCACGAATCAGTTTAGCTATCCAAGTAATCACTGCTCAAACTAATGGTGTACCAATCTTGGTATTTGATGAAGTTGATGTTGGAATTGGGGGGAGGGTAGCCGAAATTGTAGGCCAATTATTAAATAACTTGTCTCAACAACGTCAGGTATTATGTATTACCCATTTGCCACAAGTAGCTTGTCAAGGTCAACAACATTTACAAGTTAATAAAACAATCCATGAGAACAGCACTCATACATCTATTAATTTATTAAATAAACAACAAAGAGTTGAAGAAATAGCTAGAATGTTGGGGGGAATTGAGATTACCAATCAAACATTAGCTCATGCTGAAGAAATGCTACACTTGACCGAATAATCATGATAAAAATATAATCAATCCAAATTACTGAGTAACTTCAGTTAATTGGATGTTGATTAATCACGATATACTATATAAAAACCTGAGTACTATATTGTTGAATCTTATCCAAAAATTGTTGCCAACGTCCCTTAGATTGCACTAAATCCCTTAACGATAATATAGTCTTAGCACCTTTTTTCTTTTTCCAACGCATTCCTGAACCACATAATCTTTGTTTTACTAAAGTTGGTAGTACTGAACAAAGTGGTGTTCTATAAAATTAAGCAATATTAGCATTATAGTTATAAATGTTCGAAAACATTGTTCTATTGATGAACTCTTTTTTGATTATAATATATAACTGTTTTATTGTATTTTTGCTATATATGGGCCAAACGACTAAGCTATTCTCAGGAAGCACACGAGATATACTGAAAAGCTACTATATTTGTGAGTTACCTTGGGGATTTGTTTTCATTCTTGTACATCTGTCCAAAAAACGTTGGATTATGACATCAAATAACTTGTCAGCCAATACAGTTTTAGAACAACGTGGTAACTCAAGCTCACCGTCATTCCAAAATACCTTTAATTTATTATCCATGCTATCAAATCCTAAATTTCCATTTCCCACTAAATTTGCCGCTATCATATTCAATTTTTTAGTTTTTAATTTATTGTAAGCATACTCATCTAAATTATTAGTTTCAGCAGCAAACCCAACAGTAAATGGTGGTTTAGGTAAATTGGCAACAGTAGCTAAAATATCTTCAGTAGGTTCTAAATCTAACTGTAATAGTTCGGATTTTTTTTTAATTTTTTGGTTAACCTGTTGAATTGGCCGGTAATCAGCAACAGCTGCAACAGCGATAAAAATATCTGTATTACTAACATTTTCCATGACAGCTTTCAACATGTCTTTGGCATTGTTAACTGATATTGTTGGGACTTCTGAGGTTAAGGCTGTGGGGCCACTTATCAATATTACCGATGCTCCCCTCATGGCGGCAGCATTAGCAATAGCATAACCCATACGTCCGGAACTTCGATTGCTGATAAAACGCACTGGGTCTATATCTTCACGGGTAGGTCCAGCAGTTATTAATATTTTCTTACCTTGTATTGGAGATGATTGTTTTAATATTAAATTTTGTAAACATTGGATTAATTCTGATGGCTCTAACATACGGCCAGTTCCAATTTCACCACAAGCTTGTGAACCGGTTGCAGGACCAAAAAATTTAATATTTCGATGACGCAATTTTTGGCAATTTTCTTGAGTAATAGTAGCATTCCACATGTGCTGATTCATAGCAGGAGCTAAGATGATTGGGGCAGTTGTTGCTAGGCAAATTGTACTAAGCAAATCATTGGCATGACCATAAGTTAGTCTGGTTATAAAATCAGCAGTCGCCGGAGCAATTAGTATTGTGTCAGCCCAACGAGCTAGATTAATATGCTCTATTTCAGTCCCAAATAAATCACGATATACTGGTTGCTTCGATAAGGTTTGTAGAGTTAGTGGAGTAATAAATTTGGTAGCAGCATCAGTCATCACTACTCGTACAGTAAAACCTTGTTTAATTAAATTCCTCACCAAATCAGCACTTTTATAGGCTGCAATACTACCAGTTATGCCCAATAGAATCTTGGAAGGTTTTATTTTCATGCTGAAAATCTATATTTAAGAGTGTTATTTAAACAAAACTTCCCGTTGAATAGTCGGATAAAAGATAAAATCCTCTATTTCAACTTGGCCTTGATATAACCAACCACGCTTGGTTTTAGTGCCAACTTCTGTGGTTCCAGATAATATCATGGCAAATTCAGAATTAGGATTACCAATGAGATTAAATAAATTGATTAACCTATTTATATCATTAGTATTATCTTCTCCAACCAATACTTCTAATTTTTTTTCAATTAAACTGGCAACACCATTCTTACTAGCTGGAAATAAAATTTTTTGGGGTTGGACTGTACCTAAAAATATATCTGCTCCTCTATCATCTTGAAAATTAATATTAAAATTAGAACGTTTAAATTTCATTGCTATGGGAGATGAATTGCTAAATTGAACTGTAATAAAGGCTCGAAATTTATTTTCGGTTTGAACTAAATTGATACTTTTTATGGCTTTAATATCAAGTTGCTCAGCGATATTAGGAGATACTGCATTGACAACCCCTAACCAACTGATAAATATAATGAATAAACATATTTTCAACATGATTTTTGGTTCCATTAATCTTCTATAACTTGTTCTAAAACCTGTAAAAATATCTTATTTTCTTCTGAAGTACCTACTGTAACTCGTAAACAATTTTCTAAAGTTGGGTAGTTACCATGCAAACATTTGATTAAGACATTACGAGCTTTCAAACGTTCAAATACCTTTTCAGCATTTTTAGTTTGAAACAAAATAAAATTAGCTTGGCTAGGCCAAACATGAATTCCTTTCATTTCCTCTAAACGGGTTGTTAAAATTTCCCGGTCTATTTTAATCTGTTTAGTTTGCTGTTCCAATACTTCATAATTCTGCATTGCAAAAACAGCACTAAGTTGAGTTAAGGTATTTATATTATAAGGTAATCTTAACTTTTCAATTTGTCCTAACAACTCTGGTGAACCAACTAAAAAACCTAATCGTATTCCAGCTAACCCTAATTTAGACAAGGTTCGCATCACTAACAAATTGGGATATTTATACAAACTATCCATAAAGGAATGTTCAGCAAATGAAGCATATGCCTCATCAATTACAACTAGGCCAGTAGCAGTTTCTAAAACAGATTCTATATCATCAACAAAAAATGCGTTACCAGTTGGATTGTTTGGATGAGCTAAAAATGTTAAAGCTGGTTGATGAATTTCAATTTCTTCTAACATGGCAAACATGTCTAGTTCAAAATCACCAACTTGTAACGGTACACCTACATATTTCATCCTGACAAAATTGGCAATCATACGGTACATAACAAAACTTGGTTCTGGAGCTAATAATACCCGACCTTCATCATTTACAGCTAAAGCTAACGTTTGAATTAGTTCATCAGAACCATTACCAAGAATTATTTCCATATTATCAGGAATTTGCATTACTGAACGTAATTGTTGCTTTACCTCATTGGCAGATGATTCTGGATAACGATTCAAAGAAACATTTCGCAAAATTTTCAACCAAGCTTCTGTATGTTCCATGTCCCATTTATATGGATTTTCCATAGCATCAAGTTTTATAGAATTGCTTGATTCTGGAACTTTATAAGCAGAAAGTTGTTGTATTTCTTGGCGTATCCATTTATTCATGGTTATATTAAAAAATACCAAATGTAGAGTGTATAAATGATAGCGTCATACACTGAAATTAATAAGGTAGATGACACTCCGTTATCCACCCTATACTAAAAATATATATTAAATCAAGTGAGAAGTTCTTTTAAGAAAAGTTACGTTATAAATCAGTTATGCTGTCATTATATAATGTTCTATAAAATTTTAGAAACCATTTGCAGCTAAAAGCTTTTTCAAAAAAATTCATCCTTAAATACTTTAGTAAATCAAGATAAATCTTGGACTCTTGTCAAAATATTTATTTTAAAAGACATGGTATTACACAGGACAAATAATAGAAATCTCATTTTTTTGCAAGCTTTTGGGCTAACTTATCCAAAATTCCATTAATATATGTATGACTTTTTTCCGCTCCAAAACCCTTAGCTAATTCTACCGATTCATTAAGTACCACTTTAAAGGGGATATCCTGACAATATTTTAATTCGTAACAACCTATGCGTAAAATTGTTGTTTCAATTGGATCAAGGTCATTAAGGTCTCGATCTAACCAAGGGGCATAAGCTGTATCCAATTCATCAAATCGCTGATAAATACCATTAATTAATTGTTTAAAATAAGGAATATCTATTTTACTTAAACTCTGGATAATCAATCGGTCCGGGTCTTCTAATAACTGAGTTTCAATTACCGAAATATCTTGTTTTGTAATTTGCCACTGGTATAACGCCTGTAGTGCCAAACGTCTTGCCGCAGTACGGGCTTTGGGTTTAAATCTTGCCATTATAATTTACTAAGCAAATCAACCATTTCAATTGCTGATAATGCAGCATCACTACCTTTATTACCTGCTTTAGTACCAGCCCTTTCAATTGCTTGCTCAATCGAATCAACAGTTAAAACTCCAAATGCTACTGGTATGTCATGCTGCAAAGAAACTGTAGCTAAACCCTTAGAACATTCTCCGGCTACATAATCAAAATGTGGAGTTCCACCACGAATAACTGCCCCAATTGCAATAATAGCATCATATTTTTTACTAATAGCTAAACGTTGCGTTACTAACGGAATTTCATAAGCACCCGGAACCCATACCACAGTTACATCTTCTACTCCATGCCGTTTTAGAGTGTCCAAAGCTCCGGTTAGTAGATGTTCCGTGATAAAACTATTAAAGCGACCGGCCACAATTACATAGTCAGCATCACAATTAGCAAAATTACCTTCAATTATTGTTGTCATCTTTTTTCTCATTATTAACATAACCAACAATCTCTAAACCAAAACCAGATAGAGCGTGCATTTTTTTAGGAGCGCTTAATACTCGCATTTTGCGTACTCCTAGATCAGACAAAATTTGAGCCCCTAAACCATGAGTACGTAAGTCATGAGTTGGTGAATAAGAGGGTAAATTCTCCCCTTTATCTCTTTGACAACAATGGTTAACTCGCTGGATTATAACTTGAGCTTGTTCTCTTTGATTTAATATAACTAAAACTCCACTTTCTTCTTCAGCAATTCGTTCAATAGCGTTCCGCAATGGCCAACCGCAACTTTCTCTGGTACTAGCGGTTAAATCACATAAAGCGTTACTTATATGTACTCGAATTAAAGGTGCTTTATTTGAAACAATCTTACCTTTAACTAACGCAAAATGTACAATATTATCAATACTATCCTGATAGACAAATAACTTAAAGTCTCCAAACTCTGTGGACCAATTACAATCTGTAACTCGATCTATAGTTTTTTCATTTATAGTACGAAAACTTATTAAATCGGCAATTGTACCTATCTTTATATTGTGTTGTTTAGCAAATAACTCTAAATCCGGTCGCCGTGCCATCGTACCGTCTTCATTTAAAATTTCCACAATCACTGCGGCGGGTTCCAAACCAGCTAAACGAGCTAGATCACAACCTGCCTCTGTATGCCCTGCCCTTCTTAATGTACCTCCAGGTTGAGCGGTTAAAGGAAAAATATGACCTGGTTGAATTAAATCGGATGGTTTGGCATCTTCATTGACAGCTGCAAGAATAGTTACTGCTCGATCTGCTGCTGAAATTCCAGTGGTCACTCCTTTAGCAGCCTCAATCGACACGGTAAAATTTGTTCCATGTGGTGCATTGTTATCTGTCACCATTTTATTTAATTGTAATTTTTGGCAACGTTCATGAGTTAAAGTCAGGCAAATTAATCCTCTTCCAAAACGAGCCATAAAATTAACATCTTCAGCTTTAACTTTAACTGCTGCCATAATTAAATCACCTTCATTTTCGCGGTCTTCATCATCCATTAAGATGACCATCTTTCCAGCTTGAATATCGGCAATTATTTCTTCAATATTGTTCAAAGACATAGTATAAGATTCAAAATTTTCTAGAAAAGCATTATATCACAGTTCACAACTACTTTGTTTGAGGCTACTAAAAATTGCCATGATTGCAACTTGATACATATTTTTTAAACCCTATTTATTAGTCTTCAGTGAATTTTTAAATCATAACAGTTAGGGATATACTTAATGAAAAAATTTATACTACCAGCAGTGATATCTTTAGTTATTAGCGGAAGCTATGTTTTCGCAGAAGAATCAACTCAAGAAGTTAAGGCAGCTACAACACCAGTTGTTACAGCACCACCTCCAATGGCAGTACCACCTCCAGCTGCTAACCCTGATATGGAGAAATATCGGCAAGAAATAAAAAAGCATATTGCTGAACAGCAAGCTGCTATGGAAAAACGAATGACTGAACAACAAGCTGCTATGAAAGAGCAAATGATTCAACAACAGAAGCAGCATCAAGAAATGATGGAAGAACGTACTGCAAAAATGCAGGAAATGCAAAAAAGGCATGAAAAAATGCGTGCTGAACATACTTCTCCAGCTTGGACCAAACAACCAGCACCACCTGCTTCTAGATGGAATGCCCCCCCTTATGCACAACCAAGGTATAACAACCAGCCTGTTCCAAAGATGCATAATCGTGCTAGTCACCATGTTAATATAGAAAAGAGCTTACATAATATTGAAAAATTACTGGAAGAAGTTATTGAAATTCTGCAGAAAAAGTAGTATTTCTATATATCTCCTAAATTAGATTAGTCCCACCATATTCAATGTTAAACTTTTTATATTATGGAAGGTTTTTTGGGGCTATCTTACTGGACTACCAATTTTCAGTCATGGGCATACAGTGGTGGGTAAAGATTTGTTTCATTTTGTGCTGCCCACCCTTAAAATAAAAAAATGCGTAAATTACCAGTTTACCTACTGTTAGACTGTTCAGCTTCTATGATTGGTCAACCTATTGAACAAGTTAGGCAAGGACTCAGAGCCTTACTAGATGACTTGTTTGATGAACCGATGGCATTAGAAACTGTTTATTTATCAGTGATAACCTTTAATAGCACCGCCGAACAGCTAATTCCATTAACTGAAATAATTCAATTTAAAGAACCTCAAATTCAAGCTCAGGGTACGACTGTATTAGGTGCTGCATTACGCTTGTTAATCAATTGTTTAGAAACAGAACAAAATATTACTGAGAAACAAGATTGGAAACCTTTAGTATTTTTGATGACTGACGGAATACCCACTGATAGTTGGGAGGCAGAAGCAAAAGAATTTAGGTCTAAACGGTTGGCTAATTTAATTGCCTTTGCTGCTGGAACAAAGGCCAATATTGATAACCTACAACAGATTACAGATATTATATTAAAAACTGAAGAAATTTCAGCCGGAACTATTAAGATGTTTTTTCAGTGGATGAGTCAGTCGATTATCCACACTGGTAAAACTATTCAAGTTATGCCAAAGGAGATTGATTTACCTCCACCACCGCCACACATTCAGATTGTGCCGTGACAACTTCCAATCAGACGTAATGTATATTTCAAAACATCTATTTTGTTCAGTTATAAAATAGGTAGCGGTCTGTCGGATTTTTGATACCTTACATATTTTTGGAAGTCATAACTACTTTACTCAGAGTTACCAATGTTAATTTTTTTGCAAACGTTAGACAAATGTTCTCTAAACGCTTCCCGTAAATTAGGATGTTGTAAAGCATAGTCTATTGTTGCAGTCAGATAACCCAATTTATTACCACAATCATAACGAATTCCTTGAAACTGACAAGCTAAAACCTGTTCATCAGCTAATAATTTAGCGATAGCATCAGTAAGTTGTATCTCACCCCCACTACCTCTGTCAACAGTCTTTAAATAGTCAAAAATTTGAGGAGTAAGTATGTAACGTCCCACAACACCAAGAGTTGATGGTGCTTGTTCTGGAGAAGGTTTTTCCACAATATTAGTTATTTTGGAAACTCCCTCATAAAGTGGTTCTGGTTTAATAATACCGTAATTGCTAGTTTCAGTTCGGGCGATATTTTCAACTGCGATCACACTACAATTTTGTCTTTTATAAATATCAATCATTTGTGATAAACAAGAGTTTTGTTTACCATCGATCAAGTCATCTGCTAAAATTATTGCAAATGGTTCTTCACCAACTATAGGTTTAGCACATAACACCGCATGACCTAAGCCTAATGCTTCTTGCTGACGAATATAAATACATGAGACGCCTTCTGGTACAATGTTTCTGATCATTGATAATAGTTTGTACTTACCTCGCCACAACAATTCATCTTCTAATTCTTGATTTTTATCAAAGTGATCTTCAATACTTCGTTTGCTGCCACTGGTGACAAAAATTAATTGTTCTATACCCGCTTCAACCGCTTCTTCAGCTGCATATTGAATCAATGGTTTATCGACAATTGGCAACATCTCTTTAGGACTTGCCTTAGTAGCCGGCAAAAAGCGTGTTCCAAGTCCTGCTACCGGAAACACCGCTTTACGAATAACTTTCTTATTTTTCATATTATGATTACTCAAAATAACAATCCTATATTAAAACATTTTTGGTAGATAGCATCAATTTTTTCAAAACTTTAATTGCTAAAGCATAATTTTTCTTACATTCGTCAGGTAACAACTTGAGTTATAAATATTAAGCATGTTTAATTGCAGTATACTGACTGATATTTATGTCTGTGGTAACTAAATCTGATACATCTAACTCACTTATTGATTTTTTTCCACAAATACGTATAAAATCAGCTATTTCTTCCTGATAAACCTTAAAAAGATTAGTTAGCATTAATGCAGATTTATCAATATCGAAAACTGCTCGTAATTTCTCATCTTGAGTGGCAATCCCAACTGGACATGTACCTTTATGACAAACTCGATATTGTTGGCAACCAATACCGATCATAGCAATCGTTGATATACCAATAGCATCAGCACCCAATGCCAGTGCTTTAACAATATCAGCACTACTTCTGAAACCACCTGTAACCAATAAACTAATATCTTCCCCACCATTTTCTTGCAAAAATTTATGGGCACGATAAATGGAATAAGGTGTTGGAATACAAATATTATCCTTAATATGAGTTGGTGCGGCTCCAGTTGCTCCACCACGACTATCTAACGTAATAAAGTCAGGTTTTAACTGCAAAGCA
>JAUCGN010000299.1 GCA_030378125.1 Thiotrichales bacterium HSG1
ACCCAATGCTACCATTAGGAACACTAACTTTGCCAGTAACTTCAATCCATTGAGGTTTTTCTAAACATGTCTCTTTTTGAGTACTGGACAAATCATCGAAGGTAACTTTCTCATTATTTATGGGAGCAGAATATTGACAATTTAACGGCCAAACCAAAGACTCAATATCATTGTAATCTGCTGTAGTTTTAAAAGGTTGCTCGTGAATAACTGTACAACTGTCCGGATTATAAACATAAGCGGTATTACTTTTAAGATTATCAATCGAAAATAACAACATACCATCAGCAAGGGTTTCTAATGCCTCAACTTGATATTTTTTATTTAAGTTAATAACATCAGGGCATTGCAATTTAAAACCGGTTTCACAGTTCCACTGCCAAAGTTTCTTGCCTTCAGTTGCATATAAAGTTGAACCATCACTACTCCAAGCTAAACCTTCAATACCTTTTTCACCTTTCAAGTTAAATAAACCCTTAGGCATAGGATAGACCAACTGACTAACTGCAGTTTGTGGATCGATCAATACTAATCCTGGTCCTTGAGTTCCATCTTTTGAACCTTTGTTAGACCATGCCCACAAAGTACCATCAGAATGGAAAGCCAAAGATGCTAATTCCATAAAACCAGTATCACCGACTTCTTTAATATCACCAAAATCAACATTAATTTCATACAATTTTCCATCCAAAAGTGGTGAATAATCACTTCCGGTAACGCCATATACGATATTAGTGATCGGGTTAATAGCCATACCTTCTATATCAAGTCCTTTGTATAATGGACCAATTTCAAAAGCAACTAAAGAATTAACTTCAACTGGATCATATTTGCTTGGATCTATGGATAGTAATTGTGAATCAGCAAAATGTTTGTCATTAACAGCATATACTTGACAAGAGTTTTCTGCCATATCTTTAATTGGATTTTCTTCTTGTACCTCAATTTTAGCATTGTAAGTGTTAGAATCAGAAGAATCGTCTTTGTCAGTTACGGTATAGGTGAACTTATCATAACCTTTAAAATCAGGCTTAGATGAATAAAATAAAATATCTTTAACCCTTTTTATTTTACTGTTAGCACTACCATTTATAACTATAATTTGAGTCTTTCGATCATAATTAGCTGAAATATCAATAGTTAACATCATTCCAGCCCTAACTACTGCTATGTGATCAAAATAAAATGGCACCGGTTGCAAGACTGGCACTTGAGAAGAACGAATAATTTCCATTTCAATAATGAAAACATATTCACCAACCTTGTAAGAAAAATTATCTCCACCAATATAATCTTGATTGGGAGTATAAGTTAGGGTACCATCATCGTTATTGACAATTTCGCCATTACTTGGATTGTCTATTGTTAAATCTTGTTGGCCCGGCTTATAATCACCGGCAACATTAATAACTAATGGTTGACCTGATTTAACCTTAGCAGAAAAAATAGTGGGTTTTAATTCAGGTTTTGGGGCAACTTCTGAAATGGAAAAATCACTGGTTTTTTCATCACTCGAAGCCCTAATAAATAATTTTACTGTACGCAAATTTCCATCATTATCCATATAAGTAAAATAATCTTCACCAAAAAAACCTGGGTTAGGAGTGTAAACTAATTCTCCGTCCACCAGTGTAACAGTGCCATTTTTGGGGTGAATGTTAAGTGATAGAGTTCTTACTTTAGCAACTTGAACTTTATCACCACTGAGAGGTTCAGCGGGATTAGTCAAATTATCAGCATTATTATCACTATTACTAAGAGGTTTAGAATTGTTTTCACCATTGAGAGGCTCATCATTTTCATCCGATGGATTTTCTGCTACAGTGTCTTTTTCCTCATAATAACAATATCCATCTTCACTACAAGATAATATACCTTCTGCATAAGAACTTATTGAAAAAATAAGTAAAAATATTGTAAAAATAAATTTATTCATAACATATTACTCCTAAAAAATTCATCTAATAAATTGTAGAGGAAAATTCTCTACATTTCACAAAATGCTAAAAATAATTACAGCAATAGTTAACATTGTCTTAGCATTTACCCTTGGGTACAATGCCATACAATTATTACTGCGAATCAATTCTATATCCTTGGCTTATAATTATATTGGTCATTATAATAGAGCTAATGAATTGCATTCACCAATCTCAAAACTTGATATTACAACTTTATCCAATGCTTATCTATTTGGTAAAGTATCAACACCGCATATTGCAACGCAGAACAAAAATATTCCACCAGATACTAAAATGAACCTTAAACTACAAGGGATTTATCATGGCTCTGCTTCCTATGCTAGTATAAATTCTAACAACAACAAAGCATTCTATCAAGTCGGTGATTCTTTACCAAATGGAGTTGTACTCCATGCGATCTTTCCTAAAAAAGT
>JAUCGN010000300.1 GCA_030378125.1 Thiotrichales bacterium HSG1
TCGGATGCCAGAAATGGATGGTTATGAGGCTACTGAGAATTTAAAAAACAACCCAACTACTGCTGATATTCCAATTATTGCCATAACCGCCTCAGTTGCTTTAGACGAAAAAACTAAAATTGATACACACGGTTTTGATGGTTATTTAACCAAACCAGTTAATATTTCTGATCTTCTAGGTGAACTTTCTAACTACCTTGAACACACCACCAATGAAACCATTATTCCTCAAACTGTAGAAACTGAGTCCGTACTTAATTTGGAAAAAATTGTTAATCTTCCCGAATTGCAAAACCAACTTAAACAAGAACTAATGCCACTTTTAGAAGATGCAAATATCATGATGGAAATGGATGTAATTACTGAACTAGCTGAAAAAATGATACAACTTGGTAACGAGCATAATATTCCTGCTTTCATCAATTATGGTGAACCACTTCAAGAAAGCACCGAAAGCTTTAACATACCTTATATTCAAAAGGCACTCGAAGAATTGCCAGATTTATTGAAATCAATTGTTAGTGGTTTATAATTTATTGTTAACCATTGATAATTAACAATTACAAGGATTATCGTGAAGAAAAAACAAACTATTTTAATTGTAGATGATAACCCAGAAAATTTAGCTCTTTTAGGTAATATTATGACTAAAAATGGCTATAATTCTGGTTTTGCATTAAATGGTACAACAGCATTAGATATTGCTCAAAAAAAATATCCTGATCTTATTTTATTGGATATTATGATGCCAGATGTTGATGGTTTTGAAGTATGTCGACAATTAAAACAGGATGCTATGTTAGCAGATATTCCTATAATTTTCCTTACTGCTAAAATAGAAAAAGATGATGTAATTGCCGGGCTTGAATTGGGAGCAGTTGATTATGTTACTAAACCTTTTAATGAAAAAGAATTAATTACCCGTATCAATACACATCTTGAATTACAATCAATTAAAAAAGAACTCAGAGAAACACTTGCTACACTTGCTACACAAAATGATGAATTAAATAGCAAAAATTTAAAATTGGAACAACTAACACAAGAATTGAAAAAAGTTCAAAAGGAAAAATTATTTAAAATAAATAAAGCTTATGAACGATTTGTTCCTCGTACATTTTTAAGTTTATTGGGTAAAGAAAGTATTCTTGATATTAATTTAGGTGATCAAATTGAAAAGAAAATGACAATTTTATTTACTGATATTAGAGGATTTACTTCAATTTCAGAAAATATGACACCACAGGATAATTTTGATTTTATTAATAATTATTTTGGACAAATAGAACCAATTATTATTCAATATCAAGGTATTATTGATAAATATATTGGTGATGCTGTTATGGCTTTATTTCCATATAGTGTGGATAATGCTGTTGATGCTGCTATTGCTATATTAAAAATGCTAGATGAGTATAATCAAATTTTACAGAGAGCTAATTTACCTACTTTACAAATTGGGATCGGAATCCATACCGGGCCATTGATGCTTGGTACGATAGGTGGGCAAAATCGAATGGATAGTACAGTTATTTCTGATGCGGTAAATATTGCTGCACGAATTGAAAATTTAACAAAAACCTATCATACTCCTTTATTAATTTCAGAAACTAGTTATTTAGAATTATCAACTAAAACAAAATATTATATTCGTAAGCTTGACCAAGTCAAAGTTAAAGGTAAATCTAAATATATTAATATATTTGAAATAAACACCCATCCGCTAAAAGATGTCTACTGTCCAAATTTCCACAATTGAAAAACAATCTTATAATGAAGACAATTTTAAAATTTAAAGCTGGTACTTTTAGTGAACTTTAGCTCATATTTTATCTCATCATCTCGTTTCCACGCACTGTGTTGGAACTAGAAAAAATTTTAATTTGCTGGTATCTTCATTGATATTGAGTTTTAAAAAAATCTATCCGGTTAAACATAAAAATTACAGTTTTACATGGTAATTATTTGCCGCTCTTGTCAACTTGAGAACTAACTCTATTTAGGAGAGATGTCTAATAAAACTAAACGTTGGATTTTAACTGGCCATGTACAAGGAGTCGGATTTCGGCCATTTGTATACCGATTAGCAACTGATTTAAAGCTATCCGGCTGGGTCAAAAATCAATTAGGTCAAGTTGAAATTGTAACTCATGGTGATTTTAAAACATTAGATAAATTTGCCAAACTGTTATTGGACAAGGCCCCACCAGTAGCAAAACCTAAAATTATTAGTAGTGAATTAATTGAATCACCTGTTCCCAATGGTTTTCAAATTGTAGTCAGTGAAAAAACTGCGGATGCTTTCATTCACATTCCACCCGACTATGCACCTTGTGATGAGTGTTTGGCAGAACTGTATGAACCAACTAATAGACGTTATCTATATCCGTTTA
>JAUCGN010000301.1 GCA_030378125.1 Thiotrichales bacterium HSG1
TTATGTCAAAACGTATTCTTTATCAATCAGATAGTGAACTATTAGCCCTCAAAGTAAAAAAGACTGAAATTGAACAAGTCAAAATAGCAAATGAAACGGAGTTTAATAATTATTTAAGTAAGGATTCAAATACTCCAATCTATTGGTTGATCGACACTGTTAAAGAAGAATATCAGATAGTTACTTTACCACATGTTATAGGTAAAGACCGTAATGATTTGATTCAATATAAAAAAGAACGTTTATTTCAAGAAACTTCCTATATTCATGCAGTATTACAAGGACGTGAACAGCATGGTCGAAAGAATGATCTAATATTATTCATTGCTCTGAGTAAACCTGAATTTTTGCAGCCTTGGTTAAGATTGATTACAGAACATAAAGTACCATTGGTAGGTATTTATTCTGTGCCATTACTCAGCCAACAGTTACTTAATCATCTACCGAAAGCTACCTATACTCTATTAATTACCGACAATTCTCCGGCTACTCCAGCCAACATTAGACAGAGTTTTTTCCGTAATCAAAAATTACAGTTTAGCCGTTTAATTCCACTACATGCTGCAAATCCATCAGAATATGCTAATTACGTATTAAAACAAGTAACTACTACCCAACATTACTTAGAAAATAACCGTTTATTGCCAGAAACAGAAACATTATCTATAGTAATCTTGACTACTGCGGATAAATGTAAAGCTTGTGAAGAGTCTGATTTTAATAATTTAAACATTCATTTAATAAACAGTCAGGCATTAGCTAATAAATTAAAACTATCAAAACCTTTCATAGCAACATTGTTTGCAAATAATTTTCGAGTTAAAAATCACTACGCCAAAACTGCTGATAGATCATATCTGTTTCATAGGCGTGGACGAATAACTATGTATTTGATTGCAATGTTATTTTTAGCTGGAACAGTTATATATGGAGGATTTATCGTCCAAAATGCTATCAAAATAAAGGATAAAGGCCAGAATGATTTAAATCAAGCTAATGAATTAGAGAGCAAAATTCAAAAATTACGCTTACAAGAATTACCAAATCTACCGTTTAGAAGTGAATTAATAGTTAGCATAGTAAATGTTGGTTCACGCCTACAGGACAAACATATTTCACCACAACTCACTTGGAAAAAAATAAGTACAATTTTGAATTTAAATCGTAAATTAACTTTAACAAAATTAGAATGGGAAGTGGCTAATTCACCTAGCGAAGTTTTTAATTTAGAGGTTATATCGGATATTGAAGAAGAACCAACCGATTTTAAACCGGATAAAAACTTTATCGAAGGGATCAGAATATATGGGGAAGTATCTGATTTTAAAAATTATAAGGAGGTTTTAACTATTTTCGAGAAATTTATCTATGATTTGAGTAATCATTGGCAAGTTGAAATATTACAACAACCATATGATCCTAAAAATAAATTGTTAGGACGTTCAAAAAAAAATAAGGCTCTATTTGCTGTCCAAATTTTAATTACTCACGATTATTCCCATGAAAAAAATTGACTGGTCATCTTTATCTATTGGTTTAATTATTTTAACTGTTAGCATTGTATTGGGTATTTCAATTGTAATAGCCAGTCAACAGTATTATGAATCCAATAAAAAATGGCGTAAAACCCAAAAAAACAATATTTTGGCTTTAAGAGGTGAGTTTTTTCGTTTGGAAGATTCCTTAAACATGGATGAAAATTTATATCTTTACCGGTTGCAACAATTTACTGACAAAGGTTTTTTTGTTAAAGACTCGGTATCCGATAAACGTTTAGAAATATATGAAGAGATTGATAAATTGTTTAATGATAAATTAAAAAGTTTATTGTTTGAAAATGAAAGTAATTACGAAATGTTGGAACAAAATATATATAATATTCCCAAATTTTTAGCTACTGATCCACAGTTTCAAACTTATCAAACTTCAATCCATTTTAACTTGGCTTTACTACACGAAGGTGACATATTGAAGATACTGAAAAGGATAGAATTTCATAATCATAAATTCACCGGTTTATTGAACTTAAAAAGTTGTAGTCTACAAAGTTCTGGTAAAGCAATTGATACAAGTAATATTTCTGAACCATATCTCAACGCCAATTGTACATGGGTTTGGTATATATCCACAATTAATGATTTGTAATTATTGAATTTTTAACAATATATCAATGTTTATACATTTTTGTGCAGGACTACCAAAAATTTTAGCCCTTAATTTACATTTAAGTAATTAGGACTTACGCATTGACAAGAATATTATAATATGGATCATCCAAAAAAACTATAGAAAAGAATCCAATGAGAGAAATAAGTCGTCCATCAACAGCGAAATGTACCTTATCCATGTATATATCCT
>JAUCGN010000302.1 GCA_030378125.1 Thiotrichales bacterium HSG1
ATAAGAGACAGCTATATCGTAGACTTATACCAGAAAATATTATTTTAATTGATGAAATTCAAAATAGTTTACATCCATCTTTTTATCATCATTTAGCCCAAAATTTATTTTTCGTCAGTTTGAAAACCCATTTCGTGTAGTTCTTGCATTACTGGAATTTTGGTTTCAAAAAATGTCAATTCTTTATAATAAAGTTTGCGTTTTAGTGGATTAAGTTGTTTTTTAGTTTCTTGTAAAAGTTCCATTGCTTCATCAAACTGTTTATCTGCTATTAACCACTTAATTAGTTTTAAACGCAAATTTATAGAATCCTTTAACGATAATGCTTGTTTTCCAGCTTGGATTGCTGTTTTATAATGTTTTTCAGATAAATGAAACATTGCATAGCGATAATATAAATAGGCCTGATATAGTTTATTATTGGGGTTATTTATCAATGTGTTAAATAAAGCATCAATTGCTGTTGATTCTATTAAGCATTGTTGTCGTTTATCTGTGATTGAGGTCAATAAACTTGGTGTAACTTGATCATATTTACTAATTTTAAAATGTTGGATGATTGTTTCTAAATCGGGCATTTTAACTTGATTAGAACTACAAGCAAGATTAATCAAATATAAATATGGTGAAACTTCGCCACCACCGGGAAAATTTATCCAAATGGATACTGGAGGTTATCATGCTTGTGCTTTATCTGCTGATGGTAATCCTGTTTGTTGGGGGAATAATAGCAGTGGTCAAGCGTCACCGCCATCTGGTATGTTTACTCAATTGGCATTGGGTAGTTCGCACAGTTGTGGTTTAACAACTGATAGTAATGTTAAATGTTGGGGTAATAACTCTGAAGAACAATCCAAAAATGTTGCAGATATGACTTATATAACTGCTGGTTATCACACAACTTGTGGTATCAAAACTGACGGTACAGCTAGTTGTTGGGGTGAAAGTAATGGTTCTTATGGTTATTTGAGTCAGATTGATTTTAGTGTTTATGGAGGTGACAGGATTTCTCCAAATATTGAAAGCTTTTTATTTTGTGGTTTACGAGCTGATTACTCTGTTAGTTGTCCATCTACAACATCTACACCTAGTGGTAAGTTTACTTATGTGACTGTAAGTGCTGATATTAGATATTATAATCCACCCGGTTGCTGTGACTCTGATGCTTATTCTCCCATTCATAGTTTTGCTTGTGGCATCCGTGAAAATGGATTAGTTGCATGTTGGGGTGAAAACCATAAAGATCGAGCAACTGCTCCAGTTGGAATAAAAATGATGCAGCCAAAAGATTTTATACCACCACAAATAGCCAATTTCACCCAAGCAGACCTTGATAACGCATATGCAACTGGCAAACAAGAAAGTATGGACACCTGTAAATCTAATCCTGCTTCTTGTGACATAAAAACCAACAACGATATTTCCGCCATAATTGGCCAAGATTTATCCTTACATGTATCCAAAGCCACATACGAAACATTAGTTGGTAGCTCAACTATTTGGGTTGATTTAATATTCGCTGGAGAAAATGAAGAAGGTGATTTAACGTGGATATTAGACAAATATGGTGAAGTTGAGTAATTTTTTAGTTTAAGGACAACCATTAAGGATTGCCCCCTATGTTACGTTATGATTTGTAGGGGTTATCCCTTGTGGTAACAGCAATTAGATTTGTGGAAATTGAGGGAATTTGAATGAATCCTGCTCATACTTTGAAAAATCTTACAGTGCAAGTTTCCAATAAACTGTCCCCTATTATATCTAATTCTTTTTTGATTGATGGAAATGTGATAGCAAACAAAGAATCTTTCTTTAAAGAATTTGCTAAAAAATTGCAATTTCCAGAATATTTTGGTAATAATTGGGATGGTTTCTATGATTGCATAACAGACCTTTCATGGGTTAAAGAAGATGGTGGTTATTTAATAATTTATGAAAACTCTTTTAATTTTCAATCAAATGATTCGGAAAATTGGAAAATTGCTAATGGTATATTATTTGAAGCAGTAAATTATTGGAAACAACAAAACCAACCAATGATTATTATGTTTTTATAGAACGTTTATCTCCCAGCACTTTTAAGACGGTTGATTCACCCTCGATTTATCAAGGCAAAACTTTGTCATTGGAAAATATGCAGATAAAGACATTCGTGTGAAACCTGCGAGGTTTTGGAAACCTCGTAGGTTTAATGAAAATTTAATAATTTCCCAAGCATTAAGACCTGTCAGGTCTGCCGTCAATTGAATTCCGATTCCTAATAATAACGAAGCAACAAAAGTTTTGGATTAATTATGGAAAAATTAAACTATGGCTAAAAAGCTAATTTCCTCTGTACGAGGGATGAATGATATTCT
>JAUCGN010000303.1 GCA_030378125.1 Thiotrichales bacterium HSG1
CTACTTTAGAAATGATTTTTGCTTCCTTATATCCACCTTCACGAATGACAAGTGGGCTTTTCTTGGTCGTTACAATACCACAGGTTTCTTGGCTGTTTGATGTTAATACCTTAATATAATCTGTGCTACCATACCCAACTGTACCATTGTTAAGTCTGATTTTGTGCCACGCACCTTTAGTATTTAAAATATTAAGAGCAGAACCTCTGGCTGCTGTTGAAATAACCTTTGCAGTTTGGCTTGAATTTTTACGAATATTCAATGGGTTGGTGCTAGTTGTGACAATGCCACAAACACCCGCAAAAGTTTGCATTGTTATCAAATTGCTTGTGATAAACATTGCTAACAATAATGGTCCTTTCAAAATTTTATACATAATTTATGTCTTTCTCTCTAAAAAATTGAATCACTACCGCCTATCAAGAATGGTAGAATCAAAATAGAGACTATAAATCTCCGTGATAGTTAAAACTATTATAACCCAATTCTAGTATTTTTAATATATTCATCAGTTACGCAAAAACTAAATCTCCTGCCTGACGCATATTTTTTCATCCATTATAGCTGTTTAATTTCTTATGTAACTTCAGGTAATAATTGAACTTTTTTTATTAACCGTTGCCCATTTGGTAAAATAAGATTTGGAACGCACTCATACAGTGGTTTTAGAACAAACATACGGTTATACAATTCGGGATGTGGTAAGATTAATTTCGGGGTATGTAGCCGCATATTGCCATAAATTAATATGTCTAAATCTAAAATGCGTGCTTGCCAACGTTTTCCTTTTCTAGTTCTACCACGTTCAATTTCAATATCCTGCAATTTTTTTAGCAAATTAAAGGGAGATAATTTAGTGGATAAAACTGCCACAGCATTAATGTAATCGGGTTGGTTTTTAGGACCAATAGCTTTGCTACGATATAAACTAGAATGATTTTGTAAATGAGTTGCTGGAATGGTTTCTAAAATTTGTAAGGCTTTTCTTAATTGGTAAATTGGGTTGTTGAGATTACTACCTAATCCTATATAAACATTTGTCATATCACTTCTAATAAAATTGTTCTTTTGTAGTATAAAAAAACCTTGGTAGTCCTAAATAATGTAGTGATAACCTCAAAAAATCTACTGGGTTTCAAAAATATAGTAGGTTTAGGACTACCGAAAAAATTATTTAATTGTGATTTTTAACTGAACAACCGTTCTAAATCATTAAAAATTGCCAAGCCCATCAAACATAGCAATAAAGCCATACCAATCCGTTGTAAAAAATATTCAGTATCTTCGCTGACTGGACTTCTTTTAACAAATTCAATCAAATACATAAATAAATGTCCACCGTCCAATATTGGTATTGGTAGTAAATTAATGATTCCCAAACTGACACTTATTAAACCTAAAAAATTTAAAAAGGCTGATAATCCAATTTGAGCAGTTTTACCAGCAAATTCAGCAATAGTTATTGGTCCGCTTATATGTTCATATGAAACTTGTAAAGTTAGCATTTTGGCCATAATTTGCAAACTTAATACACTGATTTCCCAACTTTTTTTAGTTCCTTCTATCAGTGCCTGACCTAAACTATATCGTTCTACACCTTGATATTTTTCTGGAACTGTATAATCACTAGGGCTATAGACACCTACCCGACCTTTACCATCAACTTTGCTAGGAATTAAATCAAAATATAAACGCTGTTGATTACGTTCAACTTCTACCTTTATTTTTTGCTCTGGTCGCTGTTTAACATAACTTGCCCAATCATACCAATCAACAATTGGCTTCCCATCTACGGTAATAACTTTGTCATTAGTTTGTAATCCAGCTTGTTGAGCCGGGCTATCTGGCATAATTTTACCAATTATAGCTGGTGGATAAGGGCGATAAGGCTTGAAACCTAGTTTTTTAAAAAAATCTCCGCCAGCAATATCATCGACTGTAAAACCAGTTAAATTAGCTCTTAAATCATATTGGCGATTTTGTTCAGTCCGAACTGAATAAGTTATAGTGTGGTTTTTAGCTAATAATTGTTCCAAAGTGGTTTGAATAATACCATCCCAAAGTAAAGTTGGTTTCCCATCCACTGCTATAATTTGGTATCCAGACTGAAAACCAGCTTGTTCGGCTACACTATATGGTTCAACATCACCAACAAAAGCTTTCATTCCAGTTACTCCAACCATATACATCATAGTATAAGCAACAATTGCAAATAATAAATTAAACAGTGGTCCAGCAAATACAATAGCCGAACGCACTTTTAATGGCTGACGGTTGAAAGCACGATCTATTTCTTCCGGAGCAACTTCTCCTTCGCGTTCATCCAAC
>JAUCGN010000304.1 GCA_030378125.1 Thiotrichales bacterium HSG1
TCTGGCCAACAGATCAATTACCACATTGTCTAGTGGAGAAATACAACGAGTTATAATTTCTCGTAGTCTCGCAACTCAAGCAAATATTATCTTATTAGACGAACCAACAGCTAATCTGGATATATCTCATACCATTGAAATATTGGAATTGTTGAAAGAATTAGTTGTTGACGGACATACCATAATTTTATCCATACATGATATTAATTTGGCAGTTCGTTATGCTGACAATATCATTTTGGTAGATCAAGGCAATATCATTGATAGCGGTTTTCCTGAACAAGTTTTAACCAATGAAACGATAAATAATATCTTTAAGGTAAATGTAGAAAAAGTTACAACTAAAAAAGGGAAAGCAATGTTCTTTTTTGGGTAATCCTGAACAAAATGATGTCGTATAAAATATTAAGAAAAAGTTCCTTTGGCAGGTGTTGTAAGAGTTGTTGCTGTATCAGAACGTTGGTTGCAAACGTCAACAAAAAATTGGAAATTCAATTTTAACATAACCATTTTTAATCATGAATCAAATTTCATTCGTAGTTGATAAACTAGCATTACACTATTATCAAGCTGAACTACTATTATTTTCATTAGAGAATTTTGCTCATCATCCGAAACAAGCCATTTTGGTGCAATGCGTACATGGAGTTGATGCAGAGTTTTTAAACTTTTTATCTCAAAATAGTTATAATTACAGGATAATTGAGCCATTTTTAGATGGTAAATATTGTAATAAAATTCAACAATTAGAAGCATTTAATAATTTAGCAGAAGGCAATGTTATGCTGCTAGATACAGATATGTTTGTTCTTGAACCATTGAATGTTCCAGAAGTAGATTTATTTTGTGGCAAAATTGTAGATGCATCAAATCCACCATTACATGTGATCCAAAATATTTTTAACGAGGCAAATCTTAAAATAAATAAAATAGTTGATACGGATTGGAAATTAGAAAATTCGCAAACTATTGATAGCAATTTTAACGGTGGATTTTATTACATTCCAAATAAACATCTTAAATTAATTTCAACAACTTGGAAAAAATGGGCAACCTGGCTTTTTAACCGAATTGACCTGTTTGAAAATCACAATCAAGCTATCCATGTCGATCAAATAGCTATGGCAATGACTCTTTGTGAAAAAAATATTTCATATAAATCAATAAATTCTAATTATAATTGCCCAATTCATAGTTCAATAAAGTTAAATTCGTTTAATAAGAATATTCCAATTTCATTACTACATTATCATCGTGAAATAACTCCTTTTGGGATATTAAACTTACAATATTCTGCTAATAAATACATAGAAAATATCTGGTTACAAAGAAATATTATTCCATATTGTTTAAAAGGAGTGACGCAAAACATCACGAGAGGCACTCCCAACCAGAGATTGGGAATGGTAGTTAAAATTTTAAGAAGTTGTTTTTTAAAAACATTAATAATTAAAATAGCTTCCGCGACCAGAAACTAATCCATAAATAAGGAACTAACTGACTCTTCTTCACTAATACGGCGTATAGTTTCAGCTAACATTTCAGCAATGCTTAACTGACGAATACGACTACATGCAGCAGCATTTTCTTTTAGAGGAATAGTGTTTGTAACTATCAATTCATCTAGCAACGAATTTTCAATATTAACCACCGCTTTACCAGATAATATTGGATGAGTACAGTATGCAACCACTCTAGCGGCTCCATGTTCTTTTAATGCATCGGCAGCCTTACATAAAGTCCCTGCTGTATCAACCATATCGTCAATGATAACGCAGGTACGATCTTTCACTTCACCGATGATATTCATAACTATAGATTCATTTGGATGTGGCCGGCGTTTATCAATAATAGCTAGTTCAGCATCATCCAATTGTTTAGCTAAAGCTCTAGCTCGAACCACACCACCAACATCTGGTGATACTACCATTAAATTATCATATTGATGCCGCCAAATATCACTAACTAAAATTGGTGAAGCATAAACATTGTCAACCGGAAAATCAAAAAAACCCTGGATCTGCTCGGCATGTAAATCAACAGTTAATACTCGATCAGTACCCACACTAGCCAACATGTTAGCAACAACTTTAGCACTTATAGGAACTCTGGCAGAGCGAGTACGCCGATCTTGACGCGAATAACCAAAATAAGGAATTACAGTTGTAATTCTGCTAGCAGAGGCACGCCCGACCGCATCTACTAAAACTAGCAATTCCATTAAGTTATCATTGGTTGGAATACAGGTTGGCTGAATGATAAAAACATCTTTGCCGCGAACGTTTTCGTGTAATTCCACCATAATTTCATCATCACT
>JAUCGN010000305.1 GCA_030378125.1 Thiotrichales bacterium HSG1
AAACTGGCGTGAAAAGATGGGTATACATAAGTAATTGTTAAATTTATGAATGGCCCAAAAAACTGCCGAGTTACTGAATACTTGGCAGTTTTTCTATGTTTATCTTGGAATAATGGTTTGAATGCTTGAGTTTGGTCTAACTATTACCGTATGTTCAGGTGGGACTAATACTGTATGTTGTGGTGCTTCTTGTACATCCTTTTTGGGTTTTGTGATATTTTGCATACCCCTCAAAAAGAACAAAAACGATAATGAAATCAACATTAAAATTATAGCTGGTAGTGGGCGATAATATATCCAAGCAACTGCAATAGTATCTAAAGTAAATGTTGCAGCAAAAATAAGTGCCGCAAACCAACTAAAATAACCAACAATGCTATTTAAAAAAGGCATTACAGTCGCTAAAATCCTTAACACTTGAAAGATTATCCCAAGTCCTACAAACACCAATAACAGTCCAATAAAACGTAAAAACCAAACAAAACTATTGTTAGACATCCTAGCATGTACAAACATAGTTTTGGCATCAACAGTACCATATTCAAACAGTTCCAACTTTCCAGCCGCTCTGGTTTGATGTGGAATTAAATCTGAGTCAGATTGTTTAGCAATAACACTGATAGTGATAGGTGGTACAACTTCAAACCTTATTCGTAAATCACCTATTTGCGGATTATGAGCTGGGTCTTTACCAATATAAAAGTTACCAAATTTTAAGGATACCTTATCATCGCTAATGTTTTGAAGCTCTTGAATTTTAACATTTTCTATAGGTAAACGTTGATAATTATTAAGTTGCTCCATAATACCTTTTGATAGGGTAAACTCTCCTAAAACAGCCTGTTTAGCAATAAAATCCTTACTATGTATGAGCATTGGTGGATTTTTATGGTTTATGAGATGTTTAAAATTTTTCTTGGAATTTATGTATTCAGATGACCAAACTTTTTCATAAATATAGGTCATGGTAATAGTTCCTTTACCATCAAATAACCCTTTGGATTCAGGATGCTGCTTTTCTTGCCATTGATACATTTCCACTATGCGTTTTAGTTTTATAACATTATTAGCATTAACTTTAAATTTTTCATCAGTTAATACCTCACTGGTCACTGCTGGACCACTAAGGTGAATCAATTTACCCTCGTTAAACAGATCAACTTGGTTGGTATCAATTGATACTAGGTCTTGTTCGGCTTCTTCTAAAGTTTGTACTTGATAGATAACATTGCCTTCATTCCAAAATAAAATTATAAATGAGAAAGACAGTAATAACGTCCCAAATATAATATTTTTAAAATAATCTTTAGTGTGTATATTCCATGTTTGTTGGGATTCATCATCAATATTAGGGTATAATATAGCCATATAGTACTACCTTTGCAGAAAAATTTGAAAAATAGGTATAAGTTGATAACTTTGCCACAGATATGTGTATAAAATATATAAACAATTTAGCAAAATACTTCTTTGTAAATTAAAATTATAACTCTTTTAACCAGTCCAAGTCCAGTATTTGATTATACAAATATTTATAGATTTATAATAAAAACAATGTGAAAATTTTATGAATACAGTTATTATTATTCCAGCCCGTTATGGTTCGACCAGATTTCTTGGTAAACCACTCGCCCACATTAAGGGAAAGAGCATGATTTACCGAACTTGGCTAATTGCAAAATCAGTTAAAAATATCAATGACGTATATATTACCACAGATGATAAACGTATTTCTGATGAAGCACATAGTTTTGGTGCTAAAGTTCTGATGACTAGTGTTAACTGTTCCAATGGTACTGAGCGGGTTTTTGAAGCAGTGAAAAAACTTGAACCATTACCAGATATTATCATTAATTTACAAGGAGATGCCGTACTAACACCACCTTGGGTTATTCAATCATTAGTAGATAAAATGCAAAATGATCAGACAATTGCGTTGGCAACTCCAGCAGTTAAACTTAGTTGGCAACAATATGATGATATGAAAATAGCGAAATATCAGGGCGAAGTAGGAGGAACTCTGGTTACTTTTGACCGTAATAACAATGCACTGTATTTTTCTAAAACAATGATTCCATTCATAAGAGATAGAGATACACCAGAACCATATGCTTATCGACATATCGGTTTATATGTTTATAAAATAGCAACATTAAAAAAATACCTTTCACTAACACCAACCGATTTGGAACAAGCAGAAAAACTTGAGCAATTAAGAATGCTTGAGCATGGTATTCCCATTAAGGTAGTGAACGTAGACTATCGTGGTCGTACTCACAGTTCTGTTGACAGTCCTGAAGATATTGCC
>JAUCGN010000306.1 GCA_030378125.1 Thiotrichales bacterium HSG1
AATCCATAATCATAACCCTCGCTTTTCTCAACCTGCTTTATTAAATGCGAAATATGCTCATCAGACACATTCCGTACATACCGCAACTTCTTATAGCGATGTTTTAACTCACAAGACACCTCATCAAACAATAATGGAGGCAATAGCTCAACTTCCTGAATATCCAACTTAGAAGTCTTCCACTCACCTTCTATATAAAACAACATCTCACTATAACGCTTTTGGGTTATCAACAACAACGCAACATTACGATAACCCTTCAAACCATTCAAATTCTCATAAAACTGCTGATTAAAATGAGCATCCACATCCTTTTCAGCCATCGCATCAAAATTATCCAACACCAAAATAAACTTCTGCTCAGATTGCTTCAAATCCGACAAAATATCTAACAAATCAACCTCATCCGATAACTCAGAATTATGATACTCCTGCCTTAGCTGCCGCAAAAACTGCGAATAATCAGCCCGACAAACCTTCATATTCACCGTCAACAATCTGGTATCATCAGAAAACTGGCATTGCTCAACATCATCAACAAACCGTTTTCTCTCCTCATCAGCAGAAATAACCACATTAACCGAAGTACCATCCAACAGGAAAGTCAACATATTTTCGGTAAATAACGGACGTAAACAATGGGTATATAGCATACAAACTCCTCTAAATTTGAATTCTTGTATTACCTAAAATTTGGTAGTTTAAAACATTAATCTTGTTCCCATGTTATCATGAAAAATAATTAATATTATCATTAGGATAAGCACAAAAATTAAGATTAACAGGAACTGATTTAAGTGCTTGTATGTCCTTGAAAAAAGTTAAAGATAACAAAAGAAAACGTGGTTATCCAAAAAAAGGAAAAGAAATTGGAAAAGAACCAACTTGTTTGAAACAGCAAATGAATGTGACAGAGATGTTGAATGATTTGCCAAAGAACTGTGATATTGGTTGCAAGATAACCATAAACTAATTTTGGAGCGAACTTTCAGCCGCTCAAGAAAGATGTTTCCTGATGAAACTCCGCCCTTACTACGCTGTCTCCAACGTAGCTGAGTTTAACTTTAAGATTCCAAATACTGCATAATACGGTAACATAAATTCATACAAGATTTTTTATCGGTCAAAGCTGATATTTCAAATACTGGTCCTTGCCAATTAATTTCTTCAATAATTGTTTTACACACCTGTTTATCTGGTAATAAGTCAATTTTATTTAATATTAACCAACGTTCTTTATCAACTAATTCAGAACCATACTTATCTAATTCTTTGATTATACTAATAATATCCTGAACTGGATTACCATCTAATGGAGCAACATCAACTATATGCAATAACAAATTGGTACGAGATAAATGACGCAAAAACTGAATTCCTAAACCATGCCCATCAGCAGCCCCAGAAATTAACCCGGGTATATCCGCAATAACAAAACTACGATCCAACTCAATTGATACCACCCCCAAGTGTGGATGCAAAGTAGTAAAAGGATAATCTGCTACTTTAGGACGGGCTGAAGATACAGTTCTAATAAAAGAAGACTTGCCAGCATTAGGTAATCCCAATAAACCAACATCAGCCAATACCTGTAATTCCAAACGTAAAGTTCGACTTTCCCCAATAGTACCTTTAGTTATGCGACGAGGTGTACGGTTAGTGCTACTTTTAAAATGTACGTTACCCAATCCCCGCTCACCAGCTTTAGCGACTAGTAAAACCTGTTTTGGCTTAGTTAAATCATCTAAAAATTCTTCAGTATTAATGTCAAATACCAATGTTCCAACTGGTACCTTTATATACAAATCCTCCCCTTTCTTACCAGCACATTCACTACCTTTACCATTGCCACCTGGTTTAGAAGAATTTTTTGAAATATCATCTCAATCCGATCAACTATATGATTATACTGTGGCATGGGTTGATTGTGGTTCACAAGGTTCTGCACTGGGACGTGGATTATTTTTTCGTGGTAATCATGTTACTGAGGAAGAAGTACCGACTAATTGGCATGTATCGACTCGAACTCTGACCATGCCAATGGATTTTCCCAGTTTTGCCTTAAACAAATGGACTGTGGCTACTTTTAATTGGATGTATTACCATAAACAAAGTCGTAAAGTTATCAAATCATTAGTTGATTATAATCCGTTTTTTTATCCTTTAGATGCTGTTTTGCAATGGAATCGTATGTATGGCAAGCGAGGTTTTCTGCAATATCAATTTGTAGTATCTTATGAGGATCACCGAATTATCAGAGATATATTACAAGTTATCGCAGCTTCTGGTTCAAGTTCCTTTTTGG
>JAUCGN010000034.1 GCA_030378125.1 Thiotrichales bacterium HSG1
TCGAGGAGAACCAGCTATCTCCGAGCTTGATTAGCCTTTCACTCCTATCCTGTCTGAAGAATCTTCTTCGGAAGAGTGGGGGGACCATCCTCCAAGGCTAAATACTCGTTATCGACCGATAGTGAACTAGTACCGTGAGGGAAAGGTGAAAAGTACCCCTGTTAGGGGAGTGAAATAGTATCTGAAATCGTATGCATACAAGCAGTGGAAGCCTAATTTAGTTAGGTGACTGCGTACCTTTTGTATAATGGGTCAGCGACTTACTTCTCAGTGGCAAGCTTAACCGTGTAGGGTAGGCGTAGCGAAAGCGAGTCTTAATAGGGCGTTTTAGTCGTTGGGAGTAGACCCGAAACCGAGCGATCTATCCATGAGCAGGGTGAAGATGGGGTAAATCCTATTGGAGGCCCGAACCCACTTATGTTGAAAAATGAGGGGATGACTTGTGGATAGGAGTGAAAGGCTAATCAAGCTCGGAGATAGCTGGTTCTCCTCGAAAGCTATTTAGGTAGTGCCTCGTGTCTCACTCTCGGGGGTAGAGCACTGTTACGGCTAGGGGGTCATCCCGACTTACCAAACCGTTGCAAACTCCGAATACCGAGAAGTGTAATCACGGGAGACACACGGCGGGTGCTAAGGTCCGTCGTGGAGAGGGAAACAGCCCAGACCGTCAGCTAAGGTCCCAAAATTATGGCTCAGTGGGAAACGATGTGAGAAGGCTCAGACAGCCAGGAGGTTGGCTTAGAAGCAGCCATCCTTTAAAGAAAGCGTAATAGCTCACTGGTCGAGTCGGCTTGCGCGGAAGATTTAACGGGGCTTAAGCCATATACCGAAGCTACGGATATTATCTTTTAGATAATATGGTAGAGGAGCGTTCTGTAAGTCTGTGAAGGTGTATTGTAAAATATGCTGGAGATATCAGAAGTGCGAATGCTGACATGAGTAGCGATAATGTGGGTGAAAAACCTCACACGCCGAAAGTCCAAGGTTTCCTTGCGCAACGTTAATCGGCGCAGGGTTAGTCGGCCCCTAAGACGAGGCAGAGATGCGTAGTCGATGGGAAACAGATCAATATTTCTGTACTTTGTATCATTGCGATGGGGGGACGGAGAAGGCTAGATCATCCAAAGATTGGTTGTTTTGGTTTAAGGTTGTAGGCAGAGAGCTTAGGTAAATCCGGGTTCTTATAATGTCGAGAACTGATGACGAAATGTTCTTTAATTAGGATGTTGTAAGTGATTGATGCCATGCTTCCAAGAAAAGCCTCTTAGCTTCAGATGTATACGAAACCGTACTCTAAACCGACACAGGTGGACAAGGTGAGAATCCTAAGGCGCTTGAGAGAACTCGGGTGAAGGAACTAGGCAAAATAGCACCGTAACTTCGGGAGAAGGTGTACCTCTAGTATGTGAGAAAACTTGCGTTTCAAGCTGAAAGGGGTTGCAATAACAAGGTGGCTGCGACTGTTTATTAAAAACATAGCACTCTGCAAACACGAGAGTGGACGTATAGGGTGTGACGCCTGCCCGGTGCCGGAAGGTTAATTGATGTCGTTAGGAGTGATCCGAAGCGGTTGATCGAAGCCCCGGTAAACGGCGGCCGTAACTATAACGGTCCTAAGGTAGCGAAATTCCTTGTCGGGTAAGTTCCGACCTGCACGAATGGCGTAACGATGGCCACACTGTCTCCACCCGAGACTCAGCGAAATTGAATTTGCTGTTAAGATGCAGTATACCTGCGGCTAGACGGAAAGACCCCGTGAACCTTTACTATAGCTTTACACTGAATTTTGAACCTGCTTGTGTAGGATAGGTGGGAGGCTTTGAAATCTTGACGCTAGTTGAGATGGAGCCATCCTTGAAATACCACCCTGGCATGTTTGAGGTTCTAACTTAGACCCGTTATCCGGGTCAAGGACAGTGTATGGTGGGTAGTTTGACTGGGGCGGTCTCCTCCTAAAGAGTAACGGAGGAGTGCGAAGGTACCCTCAGCACGGTTGGAAATCGTGCATTGAGTGCAAAGGCATAAGGGTGCTTAACTGTGAGACAGACAAGTCGAGCAGGTACGAAAGTAGGTCTTAGTGATCCGGTGGTTCTGTATGGAAGGGCCATCGCTCAACGGATAAAAGGTACTCCGGGGATAACAGGCTGATTCCTCCCAAGAGTTCACATCGACGGGGGAGTTTGGCACCTCGATGTCGGCTCATCACATCCTGGGGCTGTAGTCGGTCCCAAGGGTATGGCTGTTCGCCATTTAAAGTGGTACGCGAGCTGGGTTTAGAACGTCGTGAGACAGTTCGGTCCCTATCTGCCGTAGGCGTTGGAAATTTGAGAAGAACTGCTCCTAGTACGAGAGGACCGGAGTGGACGTACCTCTGGTGTTCCAGTTATCATGCCAATGGTATTGCTGGGTAGCTATGTACGGATGGGATAACCGCTGAAAGCATCTAAGCGGGAAGCCTCCTTCAAGATAAGATTTCCCGGGAGTTTAACTCCCCTTAAGGTCTGTTGAAGACTACAACGTTGATAGGCGAGGTGTGGAAGTGCAGTAATGTATGAAGCTAACTCGTACTAATTTGACCGTGAGGCTTGACCCTATAACACCCAAATGTTTTGGGACATTACCAAATATACTATGTTTTCCTATAAAATAGAATTTTGTTTATTATTATAAACAGTACCGGTTTTCTTGGCGGCCATAGCGATTGTGAACCACCCGATTCCATCTCGAACTCGGAAGTGAAACCATTTAGCGCCAATGATAGTGTGGGGCTTCCCCATGTGAAAGTAGGACACTGCCAAGAATTTGATTTTTATTAACTACCCCCCTGTAACCCCTCGTAGGCTTTGCTTGCGAGGGGTTTTTTCTTTGTATTTTTAAACATTATGAAAGAATTGCAAACCATTGGTGATTTTATACGTTGGGGTGCTAGTCAGTTCAACCAAGCTAATTTATTTTTTGGACATGGCACTGATAATGCGGTGGATGAGGCCACTACATTAGTAGTTTATGCTCTACATTTACCTCAAGAACTTCCTGATATATTATGGCATAGTAAATTAACTTATCCAGAAAAACAAAAAATAATTGAATTTTTCAATATTAGAATTGCGAAAAACATTCCTTCCCCTTACATTACTAAAGAAGCATGGTTTACAAATTTAAGTTTTTATGTTAATCAACATGTTCTAATTCCACGCTCTCCAATTGCTGAATTAATAGAGCAACGATTTGAACCTTGGATGGATTATAGTAATTCTATTAAAATGCTAGATTTATGTACTGGTAGTGGTTGTATTGCAATTGCAAGTTCAATATTAGCATTTCCAAATACCGTAATTGATGCGACCGACATATCATATGATGCTCTTGACGTAGCCAAAAAAAATGTCAGTACTTATGGGTTGGAACAAAAAATAAATTTAATTCAATCAAATTTATTTTCTAACTTAGGTAATAAACTTTATAATTTAATAGTCAGCAATCCTCCTTATGTAGATGTTGAAGAACTGAAAAATATGCCACTTGAATACACTCATGAACCTAAAATAGGTCTTGCAGCTGGAACAGATGGACTTTTTTTTGTAGAACAAATCTTACGTCATGCGACAAAACATCTTACTTCTGATGGAATATTAATTGTTGAGGTAGGGTTGAGTCAAACTAATTTAATAAAACGATATCCTGATGTACCTTTTACATGGTTGAAGTTTCAACGTGGAGGTGAAGGAGTCTTTTTACTTACATACGAACAACTATGTCATTTAAATCAAGTCGAAGTTTGACATCATTTTCGTGAAAAGCAGAATTTTATATCATTGGAATTAGTGCTAAACTCAAAAAAAAACAATGTTTAGATGTTGATTTTTGATAGTCCTGAACAAAATAGTGTTGTAAAATCAAACAAGCATTATAGTGATGAATGAAAGAGTCCCTACCCAAATAGCTCCAACATGATTTGAGAGCTTTTTGGAATCCGAATGGTACTATTAAAAAGCTAAATACCATTTGTCGATCCAGTCCCTTTTACTAATACATTTGTGACATTTGCTAGGAAAAATAATATCATATACTTTCCAAAAATCTAGAAGATTCAACTACCGTTAACTTTTTTATTCATATCACGCAAATAAACTGGACTAAGATTTTCAGCATCAACAACTTGTCCTTGTTTAAAAGCTGATAATGCTAACGGAATCATGTTACTGGCTTGTGGATATTTTTCTACCTGATAGCCTTGTAATAAATTCCCAAATTTATGTTTTAAAATTACAGCATAAGTCCAACCACTACCAACCCCATACCAATGTTCAGTTGTTAATAACTCAATATTATTTGGTTTAGCAACTTGTTCTGCAATTTGACACTGCATAACACCTTGTTTGTCAGCGATATAATATCCATAATATATTTCTCCCATTCTAGCATCAATCGTAGCTAATACCTGTTTTTTTCCAGTTTCAACATAGGCAGATTGAGCTAAAGTTGCTAAGGAAGATATTGATGCAACTGGTAAATCAGCACCAAATGCTATGCCTTGTACAATTCCACAGGCAATACGTAATCCAGTAAAACTACCCGGTCCCCTCCCAACCGCAAGACAATCTAATTGATTTAACTTTAGTTCTGCTTCAGCAAGTAACTCATCTGCCATTGGTAAAATTAATTTACTATGTTTTTGTGGAGCAAATTGGCTACGATCCTGAACTTTACCATCCATATATAAAGCACAAGAACACACCTCAGTAGAAGCATCTATTGCTAATATTTTCATTTACTTGATAGCCCTAATGGTTGTGATTCACCATCAGACAAAGTTAAAACTTCAACACCAGTATCAGTAACTACCATAGTATGTTCCCACTGAGCAGACAAACTATGATCTTTAGTTACCACAGTCCATTTATCGGGTAACAATTTAACTGCCAATTTTCCAGCATTAATCATCGGTTCAATGGTAAAGGTCATACCCGGTTGTAACATTACATCCTCAGTTTTCGGACTAAAGTAATGCAAAACTTGTGGCTCTTCATGGAAAGCTCGACCAATTCCATGTCCACAATAATCTTGTACTACTGAACAGTTTTTTGCTTCTGCATAACGTTGAATTGCTGCCCCAACGTCCTTAATTAAATAAGCACCCGGTCGCACCGAATTTATCCCAACCCATAAACATTCATAAGAAATTTTGACCAATCTTTTTGCTTTTACACTGGTTTTTCCAATTTCAAACATACGGCTGGTGTCGCCATGATATTCATCTTTAATTGTTGTAATATCAATATTAATGATGTCACCATTTTTTAATTTTTTATTGCTAGGAATAGCATGACAAACTTGATGATTAACAGAAGTGCAAATAGACTTGGGAAAACCTTTATAACCTAAAGGAGCAGGTACAGCTTTTTGTACATTTATGGTATAATCGTGACAGAGTTTATCTAGTTCATTAGTAGAAATACCTGCTTCTACATAAGGTGTTATCATATCTAAAGTTTCCTTAGCTAACCGTCCTGCAACTCGCATTTTTTCAATTTCTTCTTTAGTTTTTATAAATATTGCCATTTTTTAGTATCAATTTTTTCAAATTTAGAGTAGAATGTATAAGTTTTATCATATCACACACGCATCGTCACATAAACTGGGTGCTCTTTAGTGAGTCATTTTATGGGGTGTGTGGAGGAATAACCCAATAGGAAAATTATGACAAACATAACTATGCGGCAAATGTTGGAAGCCGGAGTGCATTTTGGCCACCAAGCTCGTTATTGGAACCCGCAGATGGCTCCATATCTTTTTGGAGTACGCAATAAAATTCACATCATTAATCTTGAACAAACTTTGCCAATGTTCAATAGTGCTACCAACTTTTTAGGTAATTTAGCTGTAAAAAAAGGCAAAATTTTATTTGTAGGTACTAAACGTGCCTCACAAACGGTTGTCAAAGAAGCTGCATTGAGATGTGGTATGCCATATGTGAACAAACGTTGGCTTGGTGGAATGTTAACTAATTATAAAACAGTCAAATCATCCATTAAACGTCTGAAAGATTTGGAAACAATCACTCAGGACGGTACTTTAAGCCAGATGATCAAAAAAGAGGCTTTATCCGTCAGCCGTGAATTAGAAAAATTGGAACGCAGCTTGGGTGGAATTAAGGACATGAACGGGCTACCCGATGCATTGTTCATTATTGATGTTGGGCATGAAAAGAATGCAGTTAAAGAGGCCGTTAAGCTACATATACCAATCGTTGGGGTTGTTGACTCCAATAATAGTCCAACTAATATTGACTATGTGATTCCTGGCAATGATGATGCTATTCGCTCAATTACGTTATATGTTAATGGTATTGCTGACGCTATTTTGGATAGTAAACAGGCCAGTTTACAACCAGAAGAATTTGTAGAAGAAGCAGAAACAAAAGAAGTTGCTGAAGAAGGATTGGCTACAAGTTAAGATAATTGATGCAGGACATCATATAAGGTGCTTCTAGCTTAGAGGTTCACTGTCATTAAACTAAAATTAATTACCTAAAGTACCTAAGCATAAGTTATAAGAAGATGTTTACTATATAATAATTTGTGCTTTAGTACTTACCAATTAGTGTCTTGGAGTCCAAAATTTATCTTAGCATTAGTATTTAGAGAATGAAGTTTTTTGAAAAAGACTTTTTAGTCTCGAATGGACTTCAATGATTAACTTAAACTAGATTATTTTCCAACTAATAAAAGAGGTTCAAAAAACATGAAGATTTCCGCAGCATTGGTTAAAGAATTACGTGAACGTACCGGTGCTGGTATGATGGAATGCAAAAAAGCATTGACTGAAAATGATGGTAATGTTGAAATTGCTATTGAAGAAATGCGTAAGTCTGGACAAGCTAAAGCAGCCAAAAAAGCTGGACGGATTGCGGCAGAAGGTGCAATTGTCATTCAGCAAAATGCTGATTATGTTGCGATGGTTGAGATAAACAGTGAAACTGATTTTGTATCAAAAGGTGATGATTTTAAAGATTTTTGTAATGCAGTAGCAAACACCGTTTTGGCTGAAAAACCGGTTGATTTGGAAGCTTTGGTAACTGCAACTTTGGTTGGTGGTGAGAAAGATGTTGAAAAATCCCGTCAGGACTTGATTGCTAAGATTGGTGAAAATATTAATGTCCGCCGATTCACTATTGTTAATAAGTCTGATAACAATGTTGGGGTTTATTTGCATGGAATAAAGATTGGGACATTAGTTAATCTCCAAAATGGTACACCCGACTTGGCTAAAGATATTGCTATGCACATTGCTGCTAGTAAACCAGTATGTATTTCTGCCGACCAAGTTCCAGCTGATTTAATCGCTAAAGAGAAGGAAATTTATACTGCTCAAGCACTTGATTCTGGTAAGCCAGAGAATATTATTGAAAAAATGGTAACTGGCCGGTTAAATAAATTCTTGAAAGAAATAACATTGCTTGGTCAACCGTTCATTAGGGACCCAGATAAAACTATAGAAAAACTGTTAAAAGAAGCTGGAGCTACAGTTGCTGATTTTAAACGGTTTGAGGTAGGTGAAGGTATTGAAAAGAAATGTGATAGTTTCGTTGATGAGGTAATGCAGCAGGCACAAAAATAACCATGCCTATTTCCCCGATTTATCAGCGTGTATTATTAAAATTGAGTGGTGAAGTTTTATTAGACAACTCTCAATTTGGGATTGAACCGCAAAGTCTAACCCACTTAGCCAAAAATATACAAGCAGTTACTAATCTTGGAGTACAGTTGGGATTAGTGATTGGTGGGGGAAATATTTTTCGTGGTATCAATTTGACTTCAAGTGGAGTCGCAAGAGTTGCGGCAGATCAAATGGGCATGTTGGCTACAGTGATCAACGGTCTGGCCGTACAGAATGCGTTACAAAAAATTGCTATTGATACAAGAGTTATGTCAGCTTTTCAAATTGACACTGTTTGTGAACGTTATAATCAGCGAGATGCAGTTGAACATTTGAAAGCCGGTCGGGTAGTGATATTTGTGGCTGGTACTGGCAATCCTTTTTTTACTACAGATTCAGCTGCTAGTTTGCGGGCTGTAGAAATAGGCGCTGATTTAATGATCAAAGCTACCAAAGTTGATGGTGTGTATGCTTCTGATCCAAAACTTGATCCGACTGCAAAGCGTTTTAATAGATTAAATTATAATAAGGTGGTTGAGCTTGGTTTAGGAGTGATGGATACCACCGCAATTGTGATAAGTAGGGATAATAATTTGCCGTTACGGGTTTTGGATATGGAGCAACCAGATGCACTAGTTGATGTCATTAATGGAAAGGATATTGGTACGCTAATTGATAATTCTTAAAAAACCTTCCAGAGTTTTTGAAACCTGGAAGGTTTAACTCAACATCTCATCACTTAACTGCCCTGTTTTCAATTAAATGTTCAACTACACTCGGATCAGCCAAAGTAGAAGTATCACCTAAATTATCAATTTCATTAGCAGCAATCTTGCGCAAAATCCGCCGCATAATTTTACCAGAACGAGTTTTTGGTAAACCCGGAGCCCATTGAATTACATCTGGACTAGCAATAGGTCCTATCTCACCCCGTACCTGTTTAATCAACTCTTTACGCAGTTCGTCGCTTTCCTCCAACCCTGCCATCAAAGTAACATAAGCATAGATACCTTGTCCTTTAATATCATGCGGATAACCAACTACTGCTGCCTCTGCAACCGCATTGTGTAACACCAATGCACTTTCAACTTCTGCCGTACCCATGCGATGTCCCGATACATTGATCACATCGTCAACTCGCCCAGTTATCCAATAGTAACCATCTTCATCCCGTCTTGCACCGTCACCAGTGAAGTAATTACCTTTATAGGTACTAAGATAAGTATCAATAAAACGTTGATGATCACCATAAATAGTCCGCATTTGACCCGGCCAAGGTCTGGTTATGATCAAATTACCACTAACTGCACCTTGTTGTACATTACCATCGGTATCAACGATTTCTGGATTAACTCCGAAGAATGGACGGGTCGCTGAACCCGGTTTCAAACTATTGGCACCAGCCAAAGGAGTGATTAAAATACCGCCTGTTTCGGTCTGCCACCAAGTATCCATTATCGGGCAACGGCTATCACCAACTATACGATAATACCATTCCCATGCTTCTGGATTAATCGGTTCACCAACACTACCCAAAATACGCAAACTTTTACGGCTAGATTTTTTAACTAATTCATCACCTTGGCCCATTAAAGCTCGAATTGCAGTTGGAGCAGTGTAGAAGATATTAACTTGATGTTTATCAACAACTTGCCAAAAACGACCAGCATCTGGATAGGTTGGAACTCCTTCAAACATTAGAGTTGTTGCACCGTTAGCCAATGGTCCGTACACAATATAAGAATGACCAGTCACCCAACCGACATCAGCCGTACACCAGTAAATTTCCCCATCATGATAATCAAATACATATTTATGTGTCATGGCAGCATAAAGCTGATAACCGCCAGTGGTATGCAACACACCTTTTGGTTTACCAGTTGAACCAGAAGTGTAGAGAATAAATAATGGGTCTTCAGCATCCATCTCTTCAGCCGGGCAATTAGCATCAACTTTACCCACTTCTTCATGATACCAAACATCGCGACCTTCAGTCCAAGGTTGTTCTTTACCAGTATTTTTTACCACAAAAACAGTATGCACGTTTGGACAACTAGCTACCGCTTTATCTACATTACCTTTGAGAGGTACACCTCTACCACCTCGTAATCCTTCATCAGCAGTTATGATAACTTGGCAATCAGAATCCAAGATTCTATCTTTCAAAGCCTCTGGAGAAAATCCACCAAATACAATAGAATGTACTGCTCCAATTCGTGTACAGGCTAACATAGCGACTGCCGCTTCTACAATCATGGGTAAGTAGATGCAAACTCTATCACCTTTCTTAACTCCACGAGCTTTTAAAGCATTGGCAAATCGACATACTTTTTCATGTAATTCTCGATAAGTAACTTTTTGGTCAACATTGGGATCATCACCTTCCCAAATGATAGCTACTTGGTCACCTTTAGTTTCTAAATGACGATCTAAACAGTTATAAGAGACATTGAGCTTTCCGCCAGCAAACCAAGTGAATTTGCCTTCAGAATAACTACCACTCTGTACGGTATCCCAGTCTTTAAACCAAGTTAAGAATTCCTTTGCTTGTTCTCCCCAAAAACCATCGGGGTCTGAAATAGAACGGGCATACATTTCCTGATATTTTGTATCAGTTATATGTGCATTAGCCGCAATTTCTGGAAGCACCTCATAAACCTTGCCATCACTCATAATTATTTTATCCTTTTATAAAACTTTTGGTCATCTTCAATATAATAACGATTTTAACCACAATTTAGTCTAAGAGTCAACTCATCACCATTTAGTGTGTGAGGTATGGTACTATCGTTTATACACCATAGCAAATGGTTCAGATTACCTGCACCACCTAAATTACAACTTATCAGCTTGATTTAACAAGTTTTCTACTTCAATCTCAGCTTCCATTGCATAGATTTCTTTCTGCATACTATCAAAAGTACTTTCCATATCACCACCAAGATTAGTTAAATCACCTTCAAAAGTGTTGTACTCTTGGACGGTACGAATAGCATCCATCATATCCAATTTAGCTTGCAAAGTTTCAATTTTAGCTTTGACCAAACTACGGTTATTAGTCAAAGTTACAAATGCATTTTGCAGCTTTTCTTCCGCATTTTTAATTTGTAATAACAAACTTTCCATCTGTTGAACAGTAGATTTTAACAAATCGATCCTCTGTTGATTTTTTTGCGGATCAGTTTCTAAATTAGCTAGAGAGTTTTTTTTCTGTTGTAATTTCTGTTCAAAAGTTTTATGAGATACCTTTACTTTTATAAGGTCAGATTTTACTTTTTTGATCTTGTTATCATACTTTTGGAGAGCTATATCGCCTTTTCCAACTAAAGTTTGAATTTGATCACCAATCCGTTGTTTAACTACGTCAATAGTTGCAACTCCATCTTCATTACAGCCAAATAGAGTTAAAACAAATAGCAGGGGTAAATATTTATTCATAAAAAGTTCCTATTAGTGATTTGGTGGTTTCAGCATTATCCAAAACCTGGTTGGCTTCTTTTAACAAAGTCTCTGAAATGATACTAAACTTCTTTCTTCCTTGAATTTCATCAATTTTATATGCTACATAAGCAGCCTCCACTTGGTTAGAAGTGTTAGTTGATGTAAAATGTAAATCTTTGCGTAAATTTTGCCACTGTTTAAGGGATTTATCAAGCATTTTTCGTTGGCCGGGAAACATACCTTTTAGTTCATATAATTGGTTAATTTTAGTATCAACTAAAACAATCTCAGCTTTTATTTCCAACATAGTTCGATATAATGTTGGATTTATTTCCAATAAAAAACTATCCACTTGGTTCTGGGCATCATTCATTCCATCAATAGAATCATCACAACCCAAAGGAAATAAAATTATTAGAAATAACAATAATATATATTTATTCATAATATTTTTTACTCCCTAACTATATAATTTTCCAGAAAATAGTATTCCATTCAAAGTTAAAATTTTTTCAGAAAAATATCAGTCTCGAATACTTTAGCTTGGTTTTTCCAAGATAAATTTTGGACTCCAGCTAATGTTATTCACCAGAAAATCTATATTGGTATAACAGTAGTACAAAGTATCAAAATTAGTAGTATTTTATACTAATCTACTTCAATTTTCCCAATATAATTTCATAAGGATATTCGCTTTTAACAAACATAATTGGATAATAAACAATTTCAGAAAATTCATTCTCAAATTCTATCATTTCCGATTGAAATGTGGATAAAGGTATGGAATTAATGAAATTATACAATGCAATTGTTAGTGGTTCACGTTTTAATTGTAAGGAACGTTCAACTGCCAATTTTGCCATTGCTAAATTACCATTCCCTAACTGACTTAATGCCTGTTTTAATTGTTCTTCTACTTGTTGCTCAATGCTCAAAAGAATGGTTAAATCAGCTCCACAACGTAAGCAAGTATTATCTTTAAAACGTCCCCTACAAATTGAACAGCGTTGCATTATGATTCCAAATAATAAATAATATCAGATAGTTGTTCCACTGGAGTATCCAAAGATGCAAAATCTTCTTTTGCAAGAGCATCATTGATAGCTTCAATCATATCCACCATATCTTCTTTGTCCTCAGTGGAAGCATTATCCAATAGTCGTTCAGCTTTTTCTACTAGAGCTTTAGCCTGTACAACCACTTTATTTCCCTTAGTAGCAGTTCCTTCAATTGTTTCACCAAAAATTTCCTGAATTCGCTCCTTAGCTTGTTCTATATCATCCTGCTCAAATCGGGAGATAACATTGTCTATCGTAATGGTTTTTTTCAAACCAGTATTTTTTTCGATCGCTGATACGTTTAAAATTCCATTTAAATCAAGTTCTAATTTAATTAAAATAGGACTGTTGGATGGAAACTTGCCTAAACCTTCAACTTGAAATGCACC
>JAUCGN010000307.1 GCA_030378125.1 Thiotrichales bacterium HSG1
TTTATTGAAGGTTGTTTGTTTTACCAACTCAGAAAAACTTGGATTTTTTCCATAAAATATGTTTTTTCTTGTCAAACTATTTTTAATCTTTTTAACTATTTAGCTTGACAAGCAACAGAGTATCTACCTGACTTTGTAAATATGTATAAGTTAATAATACCATTAAGTTAACTTGTAGTCATAAATCAAGTATTCTATAAAATTAAATAGTTAGAATTATATTAATATAAAATAATGCTGTGTGCAATCTCAAGTTATAATTGGTTATATATATTTTTTCCCATATCCACCACCACCAGGAGTCTCAATCACCAACATATCCTCAGCTTCCATATCAACCATTGCAGTACTGTCCAACTCCTCTTTTTTACCATTTCTAACTATCCAATTCTTGCCAACCTGCCCAGATTGACCTCCATTCATACCATAAGGTGGAACTTTACGATGGCCGGATAAAATAGAAGCTGTCATTGTTTCCTGAAATTTAATTTTTCGTACTACTCCATCACCACCTTTATATTTCCCATCACCACCACTATTCTTACGTATTTTAAACTCTTCCAACAACACTGGATAGCGTAATTCCAAAACTTCTGGATCAGTTAAACGGGAATTAGTCATATGAGTTTGCACTGCTGAAGTTCCAGCATAACCATCACCAGCCCCAGAACCACCACAAATTGTTTCATAATATTGATGGTTTTCGTTGCCAAAGGTGAAATTATTCATCGTACCTTGGGAAGCTGCCATAATACCCAATGCACCATATAAAGTATCGGCAATATATTGAGAAGTCTCAACATTTCCTGCTACCACTGCTGCTGGATAGATTGGATTTAACATACAACCTTTCGGAATGATAATCTGCAACGGTTTCAAACAACCAGCATTCATTGGAATCTTATCTGCTACCAAAGTCCGAAATACATACAATACCACCGCTTTACAGACCGAAACTGGAGCATTGAAATTGCTGTCTTGCTGTTTGGAAGTACCAGTAAAATCCAGCATTGCTTTGGAATCAGAAATAGTAATTTTGACTTTGACAGCTGCTCCACTGTCCATTTGATAGCTAAATTCACCATCATGCAGATTTTTCAGCAGCTTACGCACTGCTTGCTCGGCATTGTCTTGTACATGTTGCATATAAGCTTGCACCACTTCCAAACCAAAATGTTCCACCATCTTACATAGTTCCAGCATTCCAGTATTATTAGCCGCAATTTGAGCTCGCAAATCAGCTAAATTTTGTTCAACGTTCCGTACTGGATTATTACCACTAGTCAGCAATTCTCGTATTTCAGTTTCTCGCAACTGGCCTTGTTCAACCAATTTAAACACATTGATTACAATACCTTCTTCCAATAAACTATGGCTATGTGGAGGCATCGAACCTGGAGTTATTCCACCAATATCAGCGTGATGGCCTCGGGAAGCTACGTAAAATAGTACTTTATCTTGCTGGAAAATCGGTGTAACTACTGTGACATCAGGTAGATGGGTTCCACCGTGATAGGGATTGTTCAATACAAATACATCACCAGCTTGCATCTGTTCCTGCATCACCACTTGCACGCTGTCACTCATCGAACCGAGATGGATTGGGATATGGGGAGCATTAGCAATCAATTGTCCAGCTTGATCAAACACCGCACAAGAAAAATCTAGCCGTTCTTTGATATTGACTGAATAAGCAGTATTTTCTAAAGTTGCTCCCATCTGCTCGGCTATCGACATAAACAGGTTATTAAAAATCTCCAGCATCACAGGGTCAACTTGGGTTTGATATTCAGTAGTTACCACAAACTTTCTTTTTAATATCAGATCGTAACGAACAGTAATCTCAGCTTGCCAATTTGGTTCGATTACATTGGTACCAGTTTTTTCAATGATAATAGCTGGGCCAGCTATTTTAGCCCCAATCGGTAGTTCTTCTCGTAAATAAATTGGATAAAACAGACCTGTCAGGTTTTGGAAACCTGACAGGTCTTGGGTAATACTAGCTGATTTAGGTTGTAAATTAGTTGCCATTGAACCAATCACTTCCACTGCCACAGCTTCCACTACCAGTTTATTCTCAGTTCGCACAAAACCAAATTGCTGTTTATGAGCTTGATTAAAAGCTGTTTGCATGTCCTCGGAAAAGTCAACTAACAAAGAACTGTCAGTGCCAGCATAACGCAAATGAACTTTAGGCAGCACACTGATATTCTGAGCCGAAACATTTTGTTGCAGCAATTCAGCTCGACCTTGCTGTTCTAAATTTTGTAGAATAATTTTCAGTTTAGGAAGCAGTT
>JAUCGN010000308.1 GCA_030378125.1 Thiotrichales bacterium HSG1
GATGAAATACATTCATCTTGGAAGTAGTCTTGTAATTCTGCTTCTTTTAAAGACTCAATTGGGGCGTATTATGTTGGCTCAAAAAAAATTATCTGGGGCTTTAGCAATGTACAAACAAGCCTTAGAACATTTACAACTTATTCGCCAAAAATTGACTGTTGGTCTGCATAACTCACAAGAAAATTTTTATCAACATGTTCAACCAATCTACTACAGTATTGCAGATATTTTATTGCAACAAGCAAGCATGGTTACTGATAAAAAGGACTTACTAATTCAGGCCAGAGATACAATTGAGTCTTTAAAAGAAGCAGAATTACAAGACTACTTCCAAGATGAATGTATTTCATCAGTGAAAGACAATATAAAACAATTAGATAACTTGGGTGAAAATACAGCAGTATTTTATCCTATATTATTAAAAAATCGTATAGAGTTGATAATTAATATTGGAAAAGAATTGCAACAAATAGTTATTCCAGTTTCCCATGCAGAAATTGAAGCTACAGTTCTGGAATTTCGGACTAATTTACAACGAACAATGGAAGGTAGTTTTATCAAACAAGCTAAACAGCTTTTTCAATGGTTAATCACTCCCTTGCTAGAAGAACTTGATAAGCATAAGATTAACACGTTAATTATTGTTCCAGATGGTGTATTGCGTACTATTCCAATGGCTGCTTTGTACAATTCAACTAAGCAAGATTTTCTGTTTCAACAATTTGCTCTGGTAACGACCCCTAGTTTAAAGTTGACAGAACCGCATAAATTGCCGCATAAAAACATCCAAATAATGTTAAGTGGATTGTCAGATGCAGTGCAGGGTTTTAATCCACTACCAAATGTTATACAAGAAATTAAACAGATTGATAGTCTTTTCAACACGAAAAAAGTATTATTAAATAAAGATTTTTCTCTAAAAAATGTGACCAAAACTTTACAAACAACTCCTTATGAAATTGTGCATATTTCTTCACACGGTCAATTTGATCGCAACCCAAAAAAGAGCTTTTTATTGACTTATGATAGCAAGTTGACAATGGATAGATTGGAAAAGTTATTTAGGGTTACTGGCTTGAGAAAGAAACCAGTGGAATTGTTGACTTTGAGTGCTTGCCAAACAGCTGTTGGTGATGAAAGAGCGGCATTAGGATTAGCTGGTGTAGCACTTAAAGCTGGAGCCAGAAGTGCATTAGCAAGTCTTTGGTTTGTTGATGATAAGGCGACTTCCCAGTTAATAACTGAATTTTATCAACAGTTACAGAATCCAGAATTGTCTAAAGCTCAAGCGTTGCAAAATGCTCAACGAAAACTATCTGGACAAAGACTTTATCGGCATCCAGCCTATTGGGCTCCATTTTTATTGATTGGAAATTGGCTATAAGAACGTTTGAATAGGGTTTGGGCAGACTCCCAAGTTTAAATTATTATTTCGGGAATGAGGTACGATAGTCAGACCTGCCAGATATCATATTACTCAGGTTTCAGTAAATCTGCCTCACTCTATTCCCAAAACAAACGGAGGTTTTTAACCATTTATGTTAGTATAAATTTAATACAATGATTATGGAAAATATCTTATCTAAGAAATTATTAAATATTAATTATTCACAGTTATATATGGTGATTATATTTATTGTGTATTTAACCCAAATAACTTATGTCTATGGTGCAGATACGTTTACCAATTCTAAATCGCTCCAGCAGGAAATTTTATGGCTTCGAGCCGAGTCTATTAACATAACGCGTCACCACGCTAAATCTTCCGCAGATGTACCATCTCCAATTGATGTAATTAGAAGAATTCGCACTCAAGCAAGTTCTGATATGGCTGATATGATTCGGAGTGTAGTTCCTTCTTTTAATGTTTCTACTCACCCAAGTAGCGGTACATCAAGTCTGATTCGTCCGTTCAATTTAAGAGGTTTAGGACATGACCATATATTAGTACTGGTTAATGGGAAACGTCGGCATCGTGCGGCCAATATACCTAATTTCTCCGGTGGCATTAATGATGGTACTCAAGGGCCGGATATTTCATCCTTACCTTCGATAGCGTTAAATAGTGTGGAGTTAATGCGAGATGGTGCTGCCGCCCAATACGGAGCGGATGCAATTGCCGGGGTGATGAACTTCGTTGCCAATAATGATCCAACTACCCGTGAAATTGATATTAAATATGGTAAGCATTATAAGGGAGATGGTGAGTCGCTAAATCTTGCTGGAACTTATGGGTTTGCGTTGGGTGATAGTGGTAGTTTGAATTTAAGTGTTGAAT
>JAUCGN010000309.1 GCA_030378125.1 Thiotrichales bacterium HSG1
GTTCTTGAAATGACTCTCCGGGTCCTTCATTCCACATTTGCTGTAAACAGGTGGTAAGTATTGAGGAAGTAGATGAATAACCAGGACATTCATTTTGAGCCATTTCTTGGCATGTACCAAAAGCACCATGACTTTTACCACTTTCACTATCAAGTTTTGCTTCTTTATCTGTACACGATTCTTGTTCAGACCAACGCTGTAATGGAGGAAGGTTTTCAGTAGCCCTATATTCGTTAATTTTATCTACACATTGTTGTTGAAAACTATTGTCATTTACAACTTCAGAGTCAGTTGAAGTATCAGGTTGCTGAAAATTAGTAGTATCCGTATTTTCCAAGTCAATTAAAGTGTTTGGTGTATAAAAAGCTATCCTTTCATAAGTCCAATTTGGATCAGATTCATAACGATTCTTTTCATCAACATCAGCAGTAAATAAATGTCCTTGAAATGTATCTGACCAGAAGCGATATACAGGAATAGTATTTGGCTGCTCAGTTTTATAAACATACCAAGAAATTCTTTCATAATTCCATGATTTTGTTGAAAAATTATTCATAATCCAATCTTTTTCTTCGGCACTAGTAGTAAAAAAATGTACCTGTTTATTATCACTCCAAAATCTATAAACTGGAACAGTTCCATCAACCTGATTTTTATAAGCATTATAACCGACATACTCATATTCCCAAGTTTCTAAATCAGATATAATCCAATCTTTTTCATCGGCACTAATTGTATAAAAAAAATGATTATTCTTACCACTGAAAAAGCGATATACAGGTGAACCCATTGATATATCATCATTTACTACTTCAGGTAACGAATTAGATGTATCCTTGGGTGTTTCGACACTAGATTTACCAAAAACTTGTACCCAATAATGTTGATAATCACTATCGTCAGAATTAGCATAACCAAAACCAATTTCACTATAGTTGGAATTAAGAATATTATCACGATGTCCTTGACTATTCATCCAACCTTGAATGGTGTCCGAAGCTGTTACACGTCCAGCTGAAATATTTTCTCCCCAAGTTGAATAGCTATATCCAGTTGCACTAATTCTGTCTCCAGCACTAGAAGCGTTTAGACCAGTATGACTAAAATAGTTGTTATTAGCCATATCTTCAGCATGATTTTGAGCTGCTTGACCTAACTGAGATGATAATGTTAATTCAGATAAACCAGCATTTTGTCTTTCTATATTTGTGAGTCTGAGTAACTCAGAATCATACTGGCTTGCTTGTATAAAAGACGAAAATGTGATCACAATACTTGTAATCACAAATCCTATTATATTTTTAAATTGTTTCATCATAGATATTTTCCTATTTTTTAATTACTTAACGCTGTTCTAGATCTGTATGGTTTTTTGCATCCTAAGATCATATGTACGCCCAGCATAAGCATGAAATAATGAGATGTAAGTTATGTAAGAAAACCTAAATGTTTACCACATTGTAGATATTATAACCACCAGCAGATGGCAATTGCAAGTCAGTGAGGAATTGTGAGAAGAAAACTTAATAACCTTGATTCCTTTTGTGACCAACACATATGGTTAAAACTAATACTTTATGAACGTATGGAATGTAATACGGTTTGAGCCTTAGATAAAGTGACGTCATAATGTTTTTCTAAAGCCAAATTAGTTTTGCGTAAACCAGCAACCACTTTTAATGTCCAATCCAAATATTCTTGGCGGCGTTCTATTGACCAATTGCAAGGTGGTGAGGTAGCAATATCGTTAATATTACAAATTTTATCGGCTAGTTTAATTTGTTTAGCGGCTGTTGATTTATGGGGAGCAGATTCAACTTGATTAAGTTTACGTTGTTGTTTAGATAGATTTTTATCATCAGTAACTTCTTGTACTAAATATAAAATCTCTTCTCCAAACTGTTCCAAAATTTCATTTGTAGTGGCATCCGTATCTTCTAACGTATCATGTAATAAAGCTGCCACCAACGTAGTTATTTCACATACTTTACCTACTTCCCATAAAGTTACCGCAACCTCTATGGGATGATTTATATAAGGGATTGCTTCACAGCTTTTTCGTTGTTGGTTACGGTGTTTAATAGATGCAAACTGGACAGCTTTTAACAGCAATCCAATCTCATCATCAAGCATCTTTGTTGGATTCATCATCTATCACAATGTAGCGAGTTAAGTAAAATCCTTGTCCAATCACAAATATTATAGTTAAACCAAGCATTCCAAATAGTTTAAAATTTACCCAAGTATTAGTATCATAGTTAAA
>JAUCGN010000310.1 GCA_030378125.1 Thiotrichales bacterium HSG1
TGTCAAGTTTTCTGAAAAAGAATCTGTAGAATCATTGAAACAACGGTTTGCAACTTGGTTTGATAGTCAGGAAAAGGCTTTACGTAAAATAGTTTGTGAGGAATGGGGTTATAATAGTAAAACCTTTGAAAATAGAATTGCACTTATAACTGCAATAGCAATTGATTGTTTGGTAGTAACCTATGAACTTTCTACCGCTAACACAATAACAATAGCTACAATTTTAGTAGTTGACGGCTATTTAGATCGTTTATGTCCAGAAACTGAAACAAAAGGTTAAAATGTCTGAAGATTGCAAAGCTATTCATAATAAAATTGCCAATGCTACAGTAAAAATTTTGGGTAGTCATGAACAAAGTAGTGTAGTATAATATATTAAAAATATTAAGGAAAAACTTATGAATTGTCCAACTTGCAACTCAGAAAATATTATAAAAAATGGGTAGTCCTGCAATGCATAGTGATAAATCTATTAATTACTTGACATTTAACAGTTTTTTTAGAACAAACACTATTCTGTGCAGGACTACCCTATTTTTAACTTCTCCATATCTTGTTGTACTTCTGCTTTTATTTCTAATACTTTCTTTCTAAAATCTACTGAATATGTCATAATCTTTTATGCTCTTTTTTCTAAAACTTTACTTGGAATATTATATCCTATCTATTATTTTTGTTATATTGTACCTAAAAAAGAGTTTAATTTATTCTCATTTGCGATATAATTATTATTTGGAATGATGTTTATGTTATGTAGTGATTTTAAATACTGATAATTTATAAAAAGTTGAAAAAATAGGTAAAATTCTGATAAAATAGTTGATACCAAATCAAAGTTGTGTGATACAAACCATCCCCGACCACATCCCCAATTTAAGATGTTCACTGCCATTTAAGTTAAGGGTTTAAGTCCAGACCTTTAAGTTTGGAAATGTTTTAATATTAAAATTGAAACTTTGAACTTCAAAAAGATTCCCTTAACTAAACAGCACTGAATAAAGATGTTGGGAACGAGATTACGAGATTAAATAATGAAGTTAAAAGACCCCAAATTAATAGTTCAAGCCGCCCCATTTCTCCGACAAGGTTTAACCACTCCACAAGCCATGCTGGATGTCATTTATGCTTTACTTCCAATCGTTTTACTATCAACTTATTTCTTTGGTGTCAGCGTATTATTAATTTTGGCCGCAACAATTCTTGGGGCAGTGCTAACCGAATGGATATTTTCTGAAAAAAATACATTATTGGATGGTAGTGCCATATTAACCGGATTACTACTGGGGTTAACTTTACCACCTAATTTACCGTTATGGATGGCTTTTATCGGTAGCGTAGTTGGAGTTGGGTTAGGCAAGACTATTTGGGGTGGATTAGGCAACAATTTATTTAATCCGGCTCTTGTAGGACGAGCTTTTCTATTGGCCAATTTTCCAGTTGCCATGACCACTTGGGTTCCACAAGTAGATAATCAACTAACTATATTTGCCAGCAATCTCACCATGCCATTCATGCAATCTCCAGATACAATCAGTACGGCTACTCCCCTTGGTTTGATGAAATTTGAGCAACAAGTTACCCCTTGGTCAAATTTAATATTTGGTAATTCATCTGGTTCTTTTGGTGAAACTTGTGGATTGTTAATTATCTTAGCCGGGCTTTATTTAATCTTACGGCGTGCTATTGATTGGCGTATTCCAGTGGCTATTTTAGGTTCAGTTGCAATCTTTACCGGATTATTATTCACATATGATTCAAATATTTATCCCAGTCCCATGTTTAGTGTATTTTCTGGTGGTTTATTATTCGGAACCTTCTTCATGGCCACTGACCCAGTCACTTCACCATTAACTCCAAAAGGAACTTGGATATTTGGAATCGGTATTGGAATTATCGTGGTATTGATTCGAGTATTTGGAGGTTTCCCAGAAGGGGTTATGTATGCTATTTTGTTGATGAATGCCACCGTACCGTTGATTGAACGTTACACACAGCCACGACCATTCGGACATAAATCATAAATAACAGTTTTTAATTGTATTAAATTTTGCTATAATGGCCAGTTCTCAAAACGTGCAAAAGGACTTTTTTACTCCAATGAATAAATTGCGTGTGCTTTTTGTAACTTCAGAGGCTTATCCACTGATTAAAACTGGTGGTTTAGGTGATGTTTGTTATTCTCTGCCAAATGCGTTACGACAACTAAATGTCGATGTTCGTTTATTACTACCCGGTTATTCCACAGTAATTGAACGATTATCA
>JAUCGN010000311.1 GCA_030378125.1 Thiotrichales bacterium HSG1
CTGGGCTTGGGGAAGCAGTACCACAACAACTTCTCGTGATTCCTTTTTTATACGAAAATACAGTGAAGGGTGTTATTGAAATTGGCTCTTTCCAAGCCATAAGTGATATTCAATTGGAATTATTGGATCAAATAATGCCAAGAATTGGGATAGTGGTTAATACTGCTGAATCTCGGGCTAAGATGCAGGCACTTTTACAAAAACAATAATTATTCCTGCTAAAATTATGTCAGTCTTAAAATATAGTACCTAAGAGAATAGGAGTTCATTGGAATACTTTAGTTTGGAAAACCAAGATAAATTTTGGACTCCTACCAAAACATTTATTTGAAGAGCTATGATGTCCACAGTAAATTTACATGATAATTAGATTAATTGGTATATTGTTAGTACAATTGTCATTTATCCACCCAGTAGTTGCAGAAGTAGTATTTGATGGCAGTTTGGGTCCTAATGTCAGTCTTGAAGGCCCACAATTTGATATTGAGGCTAATCATGGAAAATTATATGGTGGTAATTTATTTCATAGTTTTCAACAATTTAATCTTGATAAAGGTGATATCGCAACATTTTCTGGCCCAGATACCGTTAATAATATTATAGGTCGAGTAACTGGTGGTGTCAGTTCTATAGATGGCACATTGCACTCAACAATTCCACAAGTTAACTTATATCTGCTTAATTCCGAAGGTTTTATTTTTGGTGAGAATGCCGAACTTAAATTACCTGGTTCCTTTTATATAACTACTGCTAACCGGCTTTATCTAAATGATAGTGGAGTATTTTCAACTAAACTTGGATCGTCAAGCGTGTTAACTAGCAGCCCACCATCATCTTTTGGATTTTTAGATAATGGAAAAATTATAATTGAAAATAGTAAGTTAGGAGTTGTTAAAGATAAAACATTAGCAATTTCTTCTAGTGAAATAAACATTGACGGTGGCAGATTGCGGGCAACATCTGGTCGCATTAGTTTAACCACTACTGATGGCAATAAAATCACTTCCAAAAACAGTATTACCATGAAAAATAACACTACCGTAGACGTTGGCAAACAAGGAAATGGTGATATTTACATTAGTAGTGGACAGCTGTTTATGTATAAAAGCACAATCGTTACTAGTACCGGAGTTGGGGATAATAGCGGTGTGATTGATATTGAGGTAGGTTCTTTGTTGTTGGATGATGGAGCTAATATAGAAAGTCGAGCTCTTTATGTCGACCAAAAAGGTAATAATATCGTTCTTAATGTTGATGGGAAAGCGGTTTTAAAACAAAAAAGTAAAATAAGAACTAGTTCACATAGTAGAAAGGATCAGGCAGGTAATTCTGGTAATATCATTTTAAACGCTAGTTCACTTAACTTATCTAATGATAGTTTAATTAGCACTACGACTTATGGGCAAGGATTTGGTGGTAATATTGAGATTACTATTACCAGAAACACTAATGTTGATAGTGCTTTAATTTCTGCTGATAGTTTGGGTTTTGGTAATGCTGGGAACATTCATTTGAATACTGCTAATTTAATAATGAATAATGGTACTATTTCTACTGCTACTGATAAGGCGAGAGGTGGAAATATTACTATTAACGCCCGCACTTTATTAAAATTATCCGATAGTAAATTAACCGTTAAAGTTAGTGGCGGATTTGGTAATGGTGGTAATATAGCAATAGGTAATCCAAATTTTTTTAATATGAAAAACAGTTACATAAGGGCGGATGCTAGTGGTGGTAATGGTGGAATGATATTAATTGTGACTGGCACTCCAAAGGAAATTTATAACAGTGAAATAACGGCATCTTCTGAAACTGGAATTGATGGTGGAGTCAAAATTGATGGAATTTATAATGTAGGAGTTACTGTTTTACCAATTGATTTTTTGGATACCAATATCCTTATAAAACATAACTGTGCCGCAAATACTAGCACTGAATACAGCAGTTTTTTTATTAAAGGGCGTGGTGGATTACCCAATGCTCCCGATGACTTACAAAGTTATTTTCCCAATTATAGCGAATCTAGTGCAAAGTGATTAAAAATGTAGGACTTACGCATTGACAAATCCAAGAAAATATTTTCATCAATAAAATTATATAATTAAAATAAATTATAGAGGGATTTTCCTGTGAACTTGAGAATCAAGATGTCTAATGCTAGGCATAAAATTTTGAATGAATGTAGATATAACTTCATTAAATAGGTTTTTTTGCAAATTATAACAATTGTCAATAAAATCAGTTATAC
>JAUCGN010000312.1 GCA_030378125.1 Thiotrichales bacterium HSG1
CCAAGATACTTGAAGAAGCAATTGGTGGACATAAATTAGTTAAAATTTTTGCTGGACAACAGTATGAACAAAATCGCTTTCAAATCGCTTGTAATCAAGTGCGTAACCTAGAAGTGAAAACTCAAGTTACTTCTGGAATAAGTGTATTTATCGTACAAATGCTAACTGCTTTATCTTTGGGACTAATTATTTATATTGCGGCTTTACAGTCGGCTACAGATAACATAACTGTGGGTGGTTTTGTATCTTTATTTACCGCTATGGGAATGCTGTTTGCACCAGTCAAACGGTTGACTAAAGTTAATGACAAGTTACAACAAGGATTAGCGGCAGCCCAAAGTGTGTTTAACCTGATAGATCAAACTTCCGAATTAGAATCTAATAACTTGATTAAGAAAGATAAATTATCTGGTAAATTGGAATTTAAACATCTGTCTTTTGGTTACGATGAACATTTGGCCCTACACGATATTTCTTTGACAATTAAACCGGGAGAAACCGTAGCATTGGTTGGAGCTTCTGGCAGTGGTAAAACTACTTTGGCTAGTTTAATCCCTCGTTTTTATAATATAAAAGATGGTCAACTGTTGCTGGATAATATAAATATCAATCAATTATCGTTAAAAAACTTGCGTGATAATATTGCTTTAGTCAGTCAAGAAGTGGTGTTATTTAATGACACTGTGGCTGCTAATATTGCGTATGGTGCAATGGCTAATGTGTCACAAGCCGATATTGTGCAAGCCGCTGAATTAGCTTATGCAATGGAATTTATTGAACAAATGCCACAAGGTTTACAAACTGTTATTGGAGAAAAAGGAGTAAAATTATCTGGTGGACAACGCCAACGATTGGCAATAGCTAGGGCTTTATTGAAAGATGCTCCAATTTTAATTTTTGATGAAGCGACTTCGGCTTTGGATACCCAATCAGAAAATAAAATTCAGCATTCATTAGAAAAACTTAAACAGGGTAGCACTACCATAATTATCGCTCATCGTCTTTCTACTATTGCTAATGCTGATCATATTGTAGTAATGGAAAAAGGTGATATTGTAGAGGTTGGTAAGCATGAAGAATTGTTGGAAAAACAGGGAATTTATGCAAAATTGTATCAGATTCAACTATAGCTTTTCAGAAAATAGGAGTTCATTCTAGACTAAAGTTTTTTCCAAAAAGCTTCAGCCTAGAATACTTTAGTTTGGAAAACCAAGATAAATCTTGGACTCCTGCCAAAACATTTATCTGAAAAACTATATCAGGTCTTTTAGTCAACATTTTTGGATAGTTACAACTCTACAGTGTTTCCAGTTTGTGTAGAATCCAAAGTTTATAATTTTAAGGTATTTTTTGCATAGGCTTTTTTTTAAAATTATCAATTATTTGTCCATCTAAGACATTAACTGTTTGACCGGGTTTTAGTAAAATAACCTGCTCAGAATCAGATAAAAAAATAGGAGTTTTTAACTCATTTACCCCATCTAATTGAACTGTAAAACCCTCTTGATAGGTTTCATTGCTATCATTCACCCACACGGTAGTCACCTTATTAGAACGAATTATCAAACCATTCATAGTTATATAACTAGGTGCTTTCTGTTCAACTGGTTCAGATTTAGATTTATTACGGTTTACTTCAAGTTCCATACGTTCTTGAACAGTAGTAAATAAACGTTGTAAATTGTCAGCTGATACCAATGGAGCAGAAATTAATAACAATATAAGTAAATAAATATTCATGTTAATTCTCAATTTTTAATGAAAATATTATTTGCACACAAAAATATTGGGATGGGCATCACTATCAAGAATTGCCAATATTTTTTAATATATCTGGAAATTTTTCTAAAGTAATTTCTATATTAACTATGTCAAAACTTTTGGAAAACTTGCCTAACTCTTTTGCATAGCTTAATAATTTTTTAGAATTATGAGTGTTAGCTAATGTAATAATTTGCTTGACAAGATCATCAATCACATCTATTTCTATAACTTCCGTTACTTCCTGTAATAGCGGCTGCATATCTTCCAATTTACTGATTAATATTGGAATATCTGTAATATCTTTGTCCTCAAACCAATCATTTTTGGGAAATTCGGTTGTATATTTCAAATAACGTGACAATTCTTTAAAAAGAGCATTTATACTTATTGGTTTACATAAATAACCATCAAATTGTTCTCTATGTGTTGCCAGAGTAGTAGTTGCAGTTAAAGCTATAACAGGAATATTTGCAGTATCAGGA
>JAUCGN010000313.1 GCA_030378125.1 Thiotrichales bacterium HSG1
AAGAATCATTATGCAAAAATTATTGACAGAAAAAACTGAATTATTAGTTCTAATTGAATGAGATATAAATTGAAAATGTTGGTAATGAATATTGGATATTGATATTATGTGCTAAAATGTTATAAAACAACCCAAAATAATAATTAATATGGATTATTTTATTGCCGAACCCAATGCTGTTATTGTTGCTGCCGCTATTATAGGTTTAACTGTTGGCAGCTTTCTGAATGTTGTGATCTATAGACTACCCATAATGGTAGAACAAGGCTGGCGAAGGGATTGTGCTGAATTATTAGAAATATCAAGCAATGCCAATACAGAAAGATTTGACTTAATCTTACCACCTTCACGTTGCCCTAATTGCTCTCATGCTATTACCGTTTTAGAAAATATTCCCATAATAAGTTATATTTTATTACGCGGACGTTGTAGTGCTTGCCAACATAAAATTTCTATTCGTTATCCAATAATTGAATTTGTCAGCATGTTGTTGTCAGCCATAGTTGCTTGGAAATTTGGTTATGGTTGGCCACTGTTAGGAGCTTTATTATTGACTTGGGCATTATTGGCTGCCAGTATCATTGATCTTGACCATTATTTATTACCAGATCATATTGTTTTGCCATTGTTATGGTTGGGAATTTTATTCAATTTATTTAATGTTTACGTTGAACTTGAACTCAGTGTTATCGGTGCAATGTTTGGCTATTTATCTTTATGGTCAGTCTATTGGGTTTTTAAACTATTTACTGGCAAAGAAGGCATGGGTTATGGGGACTTTAAATTATTAGCAGCATTGGGGGCATGGTTAGGTTGGTTAGCCTTGCCGGGTATTATCTTTTTGTCTTCATTGGTAGGTGCAGTTATTGGTGTCAGCTTAGTAATGTTGAAAGTTCAAAGCCAAGATAAACCAATTCCATTTGGCCCTTTTTTAGCCACAGCCGGTTGGTTACATTTAATATGGGGAGAGCATTTAATTGACCTATGGTTTTGAAAATTGGCTTGACTGGTGGAATTGCGAGTGGTAAATCAACTGTTTCCAATATTTTTAAACAACTTGGAACAACGATAATTGATGCTGATGAAATTGCTCATAATCTGGTTGAACCTGATCAACCTTTGTTTAAAACCATTGTAGAAACCTTTGGTGACGAAATAATTCAGACAAATGGTTACCTTAATCGAGCTAAATTACGTCAACTTATATTTGTAGAACCAGAACTACGACAACAATTGGAAACTATTTTGCATCCAGCCATTAAACAAACGATGCAAATCCAAGCTGATAAACTCCGTAATTGTTATTGTATATTAAGTATTCCATTACTATTGGAAACTCAACAAATGGATATGGTGGATCGTATTTTAGTAGTTGACTGCTCACTGAAATTGCAACATGAACGTTTACAACAACGTGATAATATGTCAATCATAGAAATAGAACGAATTCTTCAAGTTCAAGCAAATCAAGATGCACGACTTGCTATTGCAAATGAGGTAATTTACAATAATTCTAATTTTAACGATCTACAGAAACAAGTGTTATTTTTGCATAAGCAATATCAAAAACAGATTTTTGCTTAAAAATACAAGTTTTAACTTGGAAAAATCTTGGGATTTAACTCGTGAAGAAAAAAACTGTTTATGAACAGCCGTTTAATGAACATATAAAACATTTATTACGCCTTGAACATTTATTTTCTGGTATTATGTATCATCTGAAGAGTCCATCCGGTTGGGATAGTCATGCGGTTATTATTGGCATCAATCAAGTGTTAGAATTTATTGTTCGTTTTGACCTTAGCGATGAACTAAGCAAGGATTTAAGTTACTATGCCAAAACTCTTAAAAGTTGGCAGGTGACTCCATCAGTTGATAGTGAACGAATTGATAATCTACTGGTACAAACTATTACCTTATTAAAACAATTAACCAAGTTTGACGGTGAAACCATACATAACTTAACCAAACATTATTTTTTAAACATATTACGACAACGCACTGCTATTGTTGGTGGTACTATATCATGTGATTCACCAATTTTTCATCATTGGTTACAACAAAGCCCAAAATTTCGTCAAGCCCAACTCAGTGAATGGATGGCTCCAATATTACCCTTGTACGAAGCTACTCAACTGGTATTATACTTAATTCGTAATAGTGTAAATGTATCGCAACAGTTAGCTCCAGATGGTTTTTATCAACAAACACTTGATAGCGATATAATATATCAACTAATTCAA
>JAUCGN010000314.1 GCA_030378125.1 Thiotrichales bacterium HSG1
ATGGTACATTTTATATCTTTCCAAGTATGCAAGCTGTTATGGATAGGATGGGAATTAAAAATGATATAGAATTCAGTGAGTTATTGATTGAAAAAGCTGGAGTTGCCCTTGTGCCGGGTTCAGCGTTTGGGGCTGATGGTTATATCAGAATTTCCTTTGCAACTAGCATGGAAAATTTAGAGAAAGCTATGGGTAAATTGCAGAAAGTTCTTGGTTAGAAACGTGTGTGAAATAAATTCCACATGACGGATTGAGACCTGCCATGTTTCTAAAACCTAACAGGTCTAGTTGTCGAGGCTGAAGTGTTTTGAAAAAACTTTAGCCTTAAATGGATTTCTGTTTTCTGAAATGCTATGTAGTATTTCAAATAAACATATTGGCCAAAAGACCTGCCAGGTTTTATTTCGATTTTTATTAAATCCTAAATTCTTAGGAACAATATCTTTGGACATATTACATATTATAATCCTTGCAATTTTACAAGGACTGACCGAGTTTTTACCAATTTCAAGCTCTGGACATTTAATTTTATTTCCTCAGCTAACCAATTGGCAAGATCAAGGTTTAGCATTTGATATTGCAGTACATGTGGGTTCCTTACTAGCAGTATTAATGTATTTTCGCCATGAATTAAAACAGTTATTAACTAGCTGGTTATTATCATTAAGGACTGGACGATTAACTCCTGAAAGTAAATTAGTTTGGGCTGTTGGATTTGGCACTATTCCAGTTGGATTAATTGGCTTAACCATATCAGTATATGGTTGGGGAGAACAACTGCGTTCACCGATGATTATTGCTAATACCACTATTCTATTTGGTTTATTGCTATGGTTATCTGATAGATTTGGCAATAAAAAACGCAATGAATTTAGTTTGACTTGGAAAGATGTATTATTGATTGGAATGGCGCAAGCAATAGCTCTTATTCCGGGAACCTCTCGCTCTGGTATAACCATTACTGCTGCTTTGTTTCTTGGACTTAACCGACAAGCTGCTGCTAAATTTTCATTCTTGTTAGCAATTCCAGTAATAATTTTAGCTGGTGTTAGTGAAACTATTAACTTATTAAATCAAGATATTACCGTTTATTGGCAGGTCTTATGGTTAGCTGTTATATTTTCAGCTTTAAGTGCTTATTTGTGCATTAAGGTCTTTATGGATTTATTGGATCGCATTGGTATATTACCATTTGTATTGTATCGCTTGGGGTTAGGAATATTATTGCTTTGGATGATTTAAATAAATGATACTAATTCCTGATCCATAATCTTGATATGATTAACCAACCAATCAATAACTTGATCTCGAATAAGCATTGATAAATATAAAGATTCTCCATTTTGCTGATAGTATTTTTTAATATACTCAAAATTTTTCTTAAAATACTCGTGGGCAATTTTATGTTCGGAATAACCAACATAATTACACTCTAGCATAAGTTTTTCTTCAGCCGTAAAATGGTAAATAACATATTCTTCCAAAAAACTAATTGTTTTTACAACACATTCTGTATCATTACTACCAATGGATAGAATTAAGTTTTTAATTTGAGCAAATAACTCTTTATGTTGTGCATCAATCTCGGCATGATTTATCATTAAATCAGGAGTCCATTGCACTGCTTGGGCAATTTGAACCCAATCATTATCCTGTCTAACTTGCAAAAAGTTTTGGCAACGTTTAATGTAGGTAGTAGCAACTTTGTCTTTTGGGTTAACCTTTAAACATTCTTGCATCAGCTTCTTTACCGCAGTAAAGTTATATTCTTGATATAAATTGACTGCCCGTTCAAATTTTTCCAAAGTAGCCAACTTGTCCTCTTTAATTTGTGGTTCATCAGCATCAAAAATTTCAAAAATATTAATCTTTTCTGAACGACCTTTAACTTTGACATCATCTAAAAAACGGGTTAAATATTTATTAGAACTATCCAACCGTTTCAAAGTGTTTTGGCTAATAATTAATGAACTGCCATAAGTTTTGGTGGTACTTTCTAAACGGGAAGCTAAATTAACTGCATCGGCTATCACAGTACTATCCATACGATGTTCACCACCAATTGTACCCAACATAAGAGTACCAGTATGAATGCCAATACCAATTTGCAATTTTGGACGTTGGTCTGTACCACGAGTCATATTATATGCACGCAAGGTATGTAACATTGCAATACTTGCTTGTACCGCCTCATCAGCTTTAGGAAATAAAGCCATGATGGAATCACCAACATATTTA
>JAUCGN010000035.1 GCA_030378125.1 Thiotrichales bacterium HSG1
CTAAGTTGCGTAAAGGAATTATGTAATTTTAAAATATAAATTATATGTATATTAAATTTAACTATTTATATAGTAACTTATTGTATTTAAATAGTTTCATAATATGATGACCTTGTCAATGCGTAAGTTCTAATCTATTATAATTGTGTACTGTATTGTAATTGCCTATTATTTTTGTCTATAAGCTTCCACAATGTGGGCAGTTTTCTGATTGGTTTAGTTCTTTCATAATCTTATTTTAAACTATTAATTTGTATTTGCATACTATTTATTATACTTGAAGCCCAGTACCGAAAAATGTGATGTATGATTTTCTGAAGTATGAAAAATGGGTATTTGGCTGAACAATTTATGGTGGCTCTTAAACAATGTGTAAATAACTTTTTTATGCAAGCGTTACAAATAGCCCTATTATTGAGCTAGAAGCTAAACCTTATAAAACTTAAAATTAAATAAATAAGATGATTTGAACTCCAAAACTTGAGTTTAAATGAGCTGTAAGAGCAATATTTTATATGGCTTATAGAGGTTTACACAAACCCATCCATCTTTTAGCGAGAGGTGGTTGTCCTTAAATAAATTGGGAAATACTATTTTTAAGTGTTCAAAACTGTGATTGAAAATAGAGTATAATAATAATTTTTTAAACATGATAATACAAAACTATGGATATTCAAATTCAAAAATACTTGGCTAATAAAGACCAATTATATCAAGATTGGTATCTGACTTATGGTCAAACTTCTGAGCCTAAACAATTTACTGAGCAAGTTCGGGCAATTCCTTCTACTGATGGTATCAAAAAATTATTCGCTAAGTTTTATTCTAGTGTTGAGGATATTTTACGACAGAAAGTTTGTGAGGATTGGTGCTATTGTGAGAAAAGAACTGAACATCAAGATAATAAAGGAGAACTTATCGCTGCGATTGCAGATATATTAGCGGTAATTTTATCTGGTTTTCCTATTAATTATCTGGCAACGGCGACTATTTTGTATAGCGAAAAATATTTAGATAATTTATGTGCGTGTCCAAAGGAGATAGAGCATGATGGACCAGAATCTAAATAAGGCTATCCAAGATAAGTTGGAGTCTGCTGTTGTTAAGATAGCAACTACTTCTGGAATACAAGGAACTGGTTTTTTTATTAGTTTTGATGGCTATGTGTTGACTGCTTGGCATTGCGTTGAAGAAATAGAACGGATGCCTTTTTCGGAATTGACGATTATTTATAATGGTCGGGAATCGTCAGCAGAGATAGACCCGAATAAATCAATTCCAGAAGAGGATATTGCTGTTTTAAAGGTAGATATTGCTGCTCCACTTTGTTTACCTTTGGGTTTAATTGGCGATAATGCTCGTACTGAGAAAGTTATAGGTATTGGTTATCCGGCTCATGAATCAAATGCTAATATTGGTTGTTATCCGGGTAGTATTTCTCGGTTTGACGGTAATAAGATGGAAGTTGCTGGTGCAATTCAGGGAAAAGGTCAAAGTGGTGGTTTGATTTATCATTATGAATCTCAACGAGTTATTGGAGTAATAATTGAATTATATCATGCTAGTATAATGCGTTATGCTGGATTAGCTGCACGATTTGATTCGTTATTTGGTAAGTGGCCGGAATTACGTCAGATAATGGTTGGAGTTGAAGCAACTTGGAAAGGGTATTTAGATGATTTAGAACAAGAAGTTCAACCAGATAATACAACTAAAATAACAAATAAAAATTATAATATTGGTAGTATTGAGAATGCTATTTTTCAAGATGGGAGTAAGGAAACTTTAAAGCCAATTCTTCCGCCGAAAAATGAGGTTTTTGTTGGTAGGAAACAGGAATTACAAGATTTAGCTGAGTTAGCAAAGCCGAATGAGTTGGTTATTATTAATGGGATTGGTGGGGTTGGGAAGACTTCGTTTGCAGTTGAATATTTTCATAAGCATAAAAAGGATTATGATTATTTGGCTTTTGTGGCTATTAAATCTGATTTAAAAACTGATTTTGTTAATGCTTTTCAAGCTATTTTTGATTTGAAGTTTAATACTATTTCAGAGAATTTTCAGAAGCTTTTATCGGAATTAAATAATAAATCTGGTTTGTTGTTAGTTGATGATTTGCAAGATATTAATGATTTGGAGTCAAATGAGTCAATTAAGTCTTTGACTAATAGTTTTACTTTGTTGATAACAACTAGGTTGGATGTTGATATTAAGTATGATAAATTTAAGTTTAATTTAGGGACATTTTCTAAGGCCGATGCTTTGGAGTTGTTTTTAAAATATTATAAGAAGGAATCTGCTGATATTGATAAGGTTTTAGAGTATTTGGATTATCATGCGTTATTTGTTGAGTTGACGGCAAAAAGTTTGGCTAATTCTAATCAGACGGTAGCGGAGTTGTTGCAGGAGTTTGAGGATGGGCGGTTGGCGAAGGTGCGGTTGGATCGGAAGACTGATTTTAATGTTTATTTGAATCAAAGGTTTGAGTTGGCTGCTTTGGATGCTGAGGTGCAAGAGGTTTTAATCAGGTTGTCGTTGATGCCAAGTTTTGCGATAGGTTTTCAGGATTTGGAGGAGTATTTACAGCAAGCGGATAATAAGGATTTTTGGTATATTTTGGTTGAGTTGAGTGATAAGGGTTGGTTGATTAAGCAGGATAAAACTTTTAAGTTGCATCAGATTATTAAGGAGTTTTTAGCTGCTAATTATCCGTTGGTTTATCAGGATGTGGCGGATATTGTGGAGTTTTTTGGTAATAGGCTTTATGAAGCTTTAAGTACAAATCCTTTAACTGGAGCTAAATATACGCCATTTGCTCAAGCAGTTTTAGAACGGATTGGGTTTAATGATGATAAAGGTGATCAAGAAATTGCCACTGTTTACAGTAACTTATCTGTTATCCATAAACATTTAAGCAACTTGGATAAGGCTCTGGAGTTTGCTTTTAAGGCTTTAAGTATAAGAGAAAATGTCTTAGATGAAAATCATCCAGATTTATCTACTTCTTATGCTGCTTTATATTATGTGTATCAAGGTTTAGGCAACTTGAATAAGGCTCTGGAATTTGCTCTTAAAGATTTAGAAATTTCAGAAAAAGTATTAGATAAAAATCATCCAAATTTAGCTACTTCTAACAACAATTTATCTATTATTCATAAAGATTTAGGCAACTTGGATAAGGCTTTGGAATTTGCTCTTAAAGCTTTAAGTATAAGAGAAAATGTCTTAGATAAAAATCATCCAGATTTAGCTCGATCTTACAACAACTTATCTATAATACATCAAGATTTAGGCAACTTGGCTGAGGCTCTGGAATTTGCCCTTAAAGCTAATAATATTTGGAAAGAAGTCTTAGACAAAAACCATCCAGATTTAGCTGCTTCTTATAACAACTTATCTACTATCAATTATAGTTTAGGCAACTTATATAAGGCTCTGAAGTTTGCTCTTAAAGCTTTAAATATTTATGAAAAAGTTTTGGATAAAAATCATCCAGATTTAGCTGTTTCTAACAACAATTTATCTATTATTCATAAAGATTTAGGCAACTTGGATAAGGCTTTGAAATTTGCTTTTAAGGCTAATAATATTTGGAAAGAAATCTTAGACAAAAATCATCCAAATTTAGCTACTTCTTACAATAACTTATCTCTGATTTATCAAGATTTAGGCAATTTGGATAAGGCTCTGGATTTTGCTCTTAAAGCTTTAAATATAAGAGAACAAGTCTTAGATAAAAGTCATCCAGATTTTGCTCAATCCTACAACAACTTATCTCTGATTTATCAAGATTTAGGCAACAAAGATAAGGCTAAACAATATATACTTAAAGCTATTGGGATACTTGAATTTATCTTTCCTAATGGACATCCTAACTTGGATATTTATAGGGAAAATTTACGGTTTATTGAACAGGATTGATTGTTTGAACAAGATTGTACAGGATTTAAGGATTAACAGGATTAAAAAACATAAAAACCTTTGATGTTATTCTGAAAATTCTATAATTCTGTGAATTCTGATTCAGACAATTTGTCTAGTTGTCTAGTTCCCACGCACCAGCGTGGTAACTCAGTCAGGACGTACCAGCATCCCTTAAATTAACACTTGACGCTAGTGTATTAAAGTGGTATTTGGTGCTTTGTTTAAATACACCCGACGAACTAATATTTATTTTTATAAACTTGAGTATGTGTTCCAAGCATCACCAATGTTAAAGTATTATCACTTATTTTAAATATTAATACCCAATTATTTTTAACGTGTATTGCCTCATAATCTTTAAGATTATTTGTCAAATTATGTCGTTTAAATATTGATTCAACATCTTTTTCTTCTTGTATTTGCTTAATAATTTTCTTTAATATTTCAAAATCATTTTTTGAGTATTTACCGCTTTTCTTATCTCTTTGAATATCTTTTTTGAAACCTTTTGTACTTTCAATTTTAAGCATATTTTTTACATAGTTATTAGCTTAAATTTCTAAGTCATCAAATAGTTCATTTGACGATTCATATTTAACTAAATTTCGTTTATATTCAACATCTTTTATTTTTTTTAGTAATTCATCTGACGGAATATTTAATTCAAATGGAATAGTTTTTTCTATTGAAACTTTTGTTAAAAATAGATTTATTGCTTCATTAAAACTCATTCCACAAGAATCAAAAATTTTTTGAGCTTCTTTGAAAGATATTTCATTGACATTAATATTTGTTTTCATTAATTTATCTCTTTCATATAGTTCATATTAAAAAAATTTCTTTTATTTGTGTAATTACTTTCAATGCCAAGTCTCACGCTTCACATTCTCCACAACATCAACAACCGAAACCAAAGCAATTTCAATTTTACTACTTTCCTTATTCAAAGTAAAATCACACAAACCCCTTAATGGAATTGGTAAATTATTTTAAGGATTAACAACTAAATCTCAATAAGCAAACAGTTCTTGCAAACATTCACATAGTACTATTTGAGTTTCTTCATCCAAAATTCCCAAGTTTTTAACTAATCGTGATTTATCCACTGCTCTTATTTGATCCAACAAAATCAAACCTTCTTTTCCAGAAAACTCACATTTAACTCGACATGGAAACTCAAAACCTTTTGTTGTCATTGGTGCAACCAGCACAGTAGACAATGCAACCATCTCATCTGGTGAAATTATCACACATGGTCTAGTCTTATTTATTTCCTTACCTTTAGTTGGATTTAGTTTCACCAACCATACTTGAAAACGAGTAATCATTACCATTCTAAATCATCATCAGAAGTTAATTTTGCATCTAACCATTCATTATCAACAACTTCGTTACCATTAATAGCCATAATTTCTTCAATTGATTGCTTCCAACCATCTCTTGCTTTTTTAACTGGCTCAACAACAAGCCTTTCATTGACAACCTGCAATTTAAGCTCTTTTCCCTCAAGATTAGCTTGTTCAATAATCAGTTTAGGAATTCTTATCCCTTGAGAATTACCAATTCTTATTAAATGTGCCATTTTTGAACCTCCTATAAGTAATTATAATGTAATTACTCCATATTTACAAATAACTTAAACAACAAGCAGGTTCATTAAATTCCTCAAGCTTTCTTTTGCAGTATTTAAAATAACATTTTGTTATCGTTCCCAAACTCCAGTTTGGTTAACGCACTGCCTACGAGGCTCTGCTTCGTCTCAACCGACCCAAATCAAATACATCAATATTAATTAACCCTTCTTGTCCAACATACCTAACTAGATTCCTAAGGAGACTTTGATAATTTTCAATGCTATAATTAATTGTCTTAAAATATAGGTAACTGAACATGATAAATTGTATTACACAAGTACGAAACAACTTATCCAATATAGTCAATCGTGCATTTAATATAAACGAAAGAATGATTATTGCCAAAAATGGTAAAAACATAGCAGCTATCATATGGAAAAATTAGAAAAAGCTGATGACCCAAAAAAATGGAAATATGCCCTCAAACCTAACACTTAACCAATGTCATTAAACAAACTAAAAATATTAGTCACCAGACCCATCCATCAATCTGAACCATTATGTCAATTGATAGAATCAAATGGTGGAGAAGCAGTTCGACTACCAGTTATTAACATTGTAAGAGTCAATAATAATTGGCAAGATTATGATTTTAATAACTTTAATATTGGTATTTTTATTAGTTCTAATGCAGTAGAACATACTTTATTACAGGTAAATTTGCCAACCAGATTGAATTTATTTGCAGTAGGTAAAGCCACAGCTAAAACCATGCAAAGCCATGAATTAACTCCACTATGCCCACCACCACCGTTTAATAGCGAAACATTATTATCAATGCCACAATTACAGAATATTGCTAACCAAAAAATCATAATATTTAGAGGTGAAGGTGGCAGAGAATTATTGGCGGATACATTACGACAACGTGGTGCTTATGTACAATATATATCTGTTTATCGGCGAGTACCAGCGTCAATTCCAACTGGTGATATTTATTCTGACATAATAACTGTAACAAGCAGTGAAGGATTACAAAATTTATTGCTTATGTTACAAGGATCGCCTTGGGTAAGAAAAAATCCCTTAGTTGTGATAAGTGAACGTGTTGCTGTCAAAGCTAAACAATTAGGAATCCAAGCACCAATATTTATTGCTCCTGCTGCTAGTGATGAAGGATTACTCACAGCTATTTTACAGGCTAAAGAACATATAATTTCTTCCATTTGAAATCAGAATTTAATAATATGGTAAATTAAACCTTCCAGAATTTTTTATCATGTTCCCCGTTTATCACCCCATATATTGATATGCAATCTAGGAGAATAACGATAGCCGGTTTCCTTACAAACTTCTACTAGCCATTTTTGACGTTCTTCAATATCATTGATTTGAGTACCTTGTGGCATCAAAACAATCATTTCTTTTGGGATAGGTAACTGTTTAGACAACTCCAATACTTCTTGAATATCTTGAATATCACTAATGACAAATTTAGCCTGACAGTCATATTTGTCTAGGAATAAACGTATAACGTCCAGTTTAAGTCTTTCTCTATTATGAACTTTCTGCCATTGTTTATCTTTCAAAGAAGTTGGAGTTGAATTGGAGAGCTTTGGACTCATTGAAATTAAATTTGCCGACACTGGTGCAAAAATAGTGGCGTTGGTTTCAATTGTAATATGATGTCCTTTCGCAGATAACTTCTCACACAATATCGTCAATTCTTCTTTCTGAATAAAAGGTTCACCTCCTGTAATCACAACATGTTTAACACCAAATTTAATTATTGCATTAAATGCATCGGAAACCGTAATATCTTTATTTTCAGGAGTCCAACTAGTATATGCTGTGTCACACCATAAACATCTTAAATTACAAGTACTAGTCCGAAAAAAAACCGAAGGAACACCAACCAATCGACCTTCACCTTGTAAGGTATAGAATATTTCACTATATTTCATGGACTATTACCAAATTTTATTACTACGAAGGATTCTCAATATAAGTTTTCCGACGCATAACCAACAAATTTTTCTGTTTATCGTACACCACAAACTCAAAATGTTGTTGTATTGATGGATTTTCTATAGTTTTTGTTATAATTCCATACATTTGAACCCAGTCAACCAAATATTGAATATCCCCATTTATAATATACTCAGGCAACCTATTTTGTTGGCGAGCTTCTAGTGAATGAGGACTAGTTTTTCCATCTAAATTGAGAGTGCGGTCATGGAAATAACCAATGGCACCAGATTGCCACGATCCCACCCAAACATCCTCTGGTATATTATCATCAACCCATTCAGGTAGATACATATACATACTATAACCACCTAAATATTGAAAATAACTAACGTAATGTTTAGTAAATAGGTAAGTACGCACATGTAAACCAATCATAATAGTAATAAATAACAATCCGATCATGGGCATAACTACTTTTTTAGCAGGTAAACGTTGCCAAATAAATACTACAACACTGGCCCATAATAGAGCTAAGAAAGGAGAGGTTGGAAACATATAACGACCAGCAAAATAATGAGCTCCAAAAAATAATCCATAAAAAATCACCAAACACACAGCAAAAATACTAATCAACACTGTCATACGGCGTTCTTCTAGGTGTAATTTTCGTACCAGCATCCAAATCAGCACAATTAATAGGAAAATTGCAATAGCAATTTGAACCCAGGTTTGGATAAGTAAAATATGTGGGATTGGCATGAAAACAAACAAATATTCTATTAAAAATCTTGGAATGTAAGGTAGACTATAAGCAAAAACCATATTGAATGATTCGGCTTGACCGCTAATTGGCATTAAATTACCGAAATTTACTATATTGTTGATTAACCAAGGTAAAACTACTATAACCGAAGTAGCACCCATCAAAATAACTTGTAAAAAACGTCTTTTAAACGCTGCAAATTCAAATGAACCTAATAGTAAATGAGTAACACAAGCAGCAAAAATAAATAATGCGGCATCATTACGAACCCAAAATGTTATGCCCAGTAATATTCCCAATCCAAACCAACGCCACATATTCCAACTTTGTTTAGAAAAACTAAATAATATAGCCACTCCTATAATGCAAAAAACATATAGACCAGTTTCCAGTCCATTAACAGTGTGACCAACTAAAATTGGACTGGCATACCAAGTTGTTGCTGCCAATGCTGATACTGTTCCAGCATTAGGAGATTTATGTAAGATTCGTTTACCACCTTGCCAAATCAGTAGAGCAGCTAAAGTTGCTATGATAAACTGTATTAAAATAATGATTATTATGCCTTGAATTTTGTCTCCATCAACTAACCAGTAACTAATTGCCCATAAACCAGTGGTCAATGGTTGAGTGCCATTGGTTGGAATTGTGCCATTGGCTGTACTCATGCCATGACCTAAAGCCATATTTCTAGCAATCGTCATCATCAGATAACCATCTTCAGAGACTGAATTTAGCATACGTTCTTGGGAAGATAAGGGTATTAAACGAACTATTCCTCCAATCAACATAAGTATTGCAATAAGTAAAATAAAACTACGTCGTTGTGAAATCATTTTTGCACCTCGGTTATTTAAAAAATTATATCTTTATCAAAATGAAATATAAACTTTATCTAACATTTCTTTATACTCAGTTTTTAGATCGCTATCTATGGTAATACCACCACCACTTTTATAAATTAACTGTTGATCTACTTTTTCTATAAAACGAATCATCACTGCACTATCCAGTTTATTGCCATCAAAATATCCAAATATCCCGGTAAAAAAACCACGCTGATAATTTTCAACTGTTTTAATAATTTCAAGCGTTTTTTTCTTGGGAGTACCTGAAATTGAACCAGCTGGCAGTAAAGGCAACAGTATATCTCCAACTCTTTGTTGCCAATTAGGTTCCAAAATTCCACTAATTTCTGAACTAACTTGCAATAAATTTTTAGGACCAGCAGTTATTTGATTTACATACCTAAACTTGTTAACCATAACTTTTTTCGCTACAATAGACAAATCATTACGAAGCAAATCTACTACCATGTTATGTTCAGCATGCTCTTTTTCATTTGTTAAGAGTCTTTCTTTGGCATTTGGAATTGACGCATCAATTGTCCCTTTCATTGGATAAGTTTTAATCATGTTATTTTCAATTTTAACAAACCGTTCTGGTGAAAATGTGATAAATTTATCCTGAAAATATAGTTTGAAAAGAGCTTTACTATTCAAAAAAATTTCTAGTAGTGATATATTTGATTGTATTAAGGTGGGAAAGGTTAGATTGAGCATATATGTATTACCGATTCTTATTTCTTGTATAACACGCTCAAAAGCTAACCTATACCGATCTAAACTAACAGGTATTTTTTTTATAGTTGGTTGCTGATTTTGGTGGCTATAATTGACGTTAGTGAATCCATCAATTGAAAATAATATGTCAGACTGCACGAAGGGAGTTATGTAAAATTTTTCTACTTCAAAATCAATGACAAACAAAAAAGGTATTTTTTTACTACCCAATTCGTTTAGTCGTTTCTTATAGTCGTTATAGTCCGTAATTTAAATCCTTCAACAAAAATTAATATCGTACTTATACCATATGTAAGAAGATTTAACAAATTTTTAGGAGGTTCACAGAAAGCTAATTTGGTCAAATGGGATGGCTGTTTTAGTTAATGCCACTGAAACTAAGTAGAAGAAAGTTGCTAAAGCCAACCAAAAAGCAGTAACCTTAATAGTTTTAGTTTTACCGTACTTGAGAGCTATTCCACCGATAATGATATACATTAATAATGCTACCAATTTTGCAGTTAGCCAAGCCTGAGTACCTGGGTATTGGTGTAGTAGCATAATTAAACCTATGCCACTGAGTAATAAGGTGGTATCAATGAAATGAGGTAAAGTTTTTACCCACTGGTATTGTAATCTTGGGTTATCTTGTAACATCCAAATACCGCGTGTAAAAAAAGATACAAAGGTGACTATTACGCAAAAAACATGAATATTTTTTATTACCAGATACATTATTTGTTACGTTGTTGTTTAATCAATTTTTGTTTTATGCGTTGTCTTTTTAAAGAGGATAATCGATCCACAAACAACTTACCGTTCAAGTGGTCTATTTCATGTTGAATACATACTGACAAAATTCCATCAGTCGTTAAAACTATCTGTTCACCATCCTTATTAATAGCTTGTACAGTAATATTTTCAGCTCGTTTTACCTGTTCAAATATGTCTGGAACTGATAAACAACCTTCTTCTGTAGATTGTTGTCCATCAGCACTAGTGATGTTTGGGTTAATAAGACATATAGGCTGATTTTTATTTTCTGATACATCAATCACAACAATTTGCTGATGGATATTTACTTGAGTTGCAGCAAGTCCAATCCCCGGAGCTGCATACATAGTTTCAAACATATCAGTGATGACATTTTGTATTTTGCTATCAATTTGTTTTACCTGTTTAGCCTTAGTGTACAATCTGGAATCAGGGAAATGTAATATTTTAAGAATTGCCATAATGATTAAGTTTTTACCAACCTAATTAATTTCTTAGTTTCTTTCAACAAGTGTATTTTAGAACGATATTTCTGAAATAAATGCTTGATATTTTAAAAAATCAGCATATAATGACTCGCATTCTTTGAGGATTTTGGGCATGTTATATGCTATACTAAAACTCTTAAACAACATCATAACTTATTAGTGATTTTATATCAATAATCTTTGTACGGAACAATTTTTTTAAGGGAAAATGACATGCACAACGAAGTTAATCTTGTTTTAGCCTCCAATGAGGCTGGGGCTTATGGTCTAGTTGTAACTGTTCGGTCAGTTCTGGAACATTGTAGTTGTAAATGTAATGTATATATATTGAGTTCCAAAATACCTAAAAAAATCCAAGACCAGCTTAAAGAATCATGGAATACAGACGTTACTGGACAAATTCAATTCATTGAAGTTAACCCTAAGATCGTTAAAAATTTTCGAGTTATTTTACATCTTCGTCATAAGGAAACTTATTTAAGGTTATTTTTGGGTGATCTATTACCGCCAGAACTTGAGCGTTGTATTTATTTAGATATAGATTTATTAGTCACTGATGATATTTGCCAATTTAATCAAGCTGATTTACAGGGGAATTGGATAGGAGCAATGTTAGATGTTTCCGCACCTGATCCTCAAGCACAAGAAGCAAGACATAAATTACTCGCTCTCCAACATCCAGAAAAATATTTTAATGGTGGGGTTTTATTGGTCGATTTAACTGCATGGAGAGAGCATAAAATAACCGAAAAATCAGTTATATATGCTAAAGATAACTATGATAATTTATCGGCAGCAGATCAGGATGTATTGAATGCTATTTTACAAGGTAAATGGTTACAATTAGAACAAAGATGGAACATTTCTCAATATAAACGAGAACTAACTTCAAGTCATAAAGGAATCATCCATTTAATTGGGCCTTATAAACCTTGGCACGCAGATTATGATTGGAAATTTAAACAGTTGTTCTTTGAAATTTTGGATAAAACAGTATTCAAAGGCTGGAGACCAGTCAAAGCATTTGGTTTAGCCTCCATTTATTGGAAGTTATACCATAAAACACCAACTCTTGAACTAATAAGAGGAAAGTTTCGTAGAGAAATTAAAAAACTTAGAAAATAAGTTATTTGGGCGTAAATTGATAACTTTATTTAAAGTTTATTTCCATAATCCATAAATTTATTATTAAGAAAACATGTCAAATTTAGCTGAGAAAGTCACCGTTATTCACATTGTTGGAACTGGCAGAAATGGAAGTACTTTACTGGAAAGAATCCTAAATGAAGTTCCAGATTTTTTTGCGGCTGGAGAAGCCGGTTGGACTGATTTAGAAAAAATAGAAGAATGTAACTGTCATTGTGGTAAAAA
>JAUCGN010000315.1 GCA_030378125.1 Thiotrichales bacterium HSG1
CTTTTTTACGTTGTCGTTGTGCTTTTGGCATATTTTAATCCTGAGTTAATCCTTAATTGAAAATTGAAATTAGATTTTATGTTTCTATAGGTTTCAATTAAGAACTAGCTATTTCTTTTTGATAGGTCTTCTAGGACCTTTACGAGTGCGAGCATTAGTACGAGTGCGTTGACCATGCAAAGGTAAACCACGTCGATGCCTTATACCACGATAACACCCAAGGTCTTTTAATCGTTTGATATTCATCGCTATTTCACGACGCAAATCACCCTCTATATTATACTTAGCAACTTCAGTACGCAAACGCTCAAGCTCTTTATCTTTTAAGTTCTTTACTTTAGTACTTGAAACAATCTTAGTTGCATCACATATACGTTGTGCTAAAACCGAACCTATTCCATAAATGGAGGTCAAGGCAATAACTACATGTTTGTGTACTGGAATGTTGATGCCAGCAATACGAGCCATAATAATCCTATTTAATTACTAATGGTTAATTAAAAATCCCAAAGTTTGGCATATATATTTAATTAGCCATTAAAAATCTTAGCCTTGGCATTGTTTGTGTCGTTTATCTACGCAGATAACTCTAACTTTGCCATGACGACGAATAATTTTACAATTTCGACAAATTTTTTTAACTGAAGCTCTTACTTTCATAATTTCCAATCCTTAATTCTTAACTCTCAATTCTTAATCAAAGTCAAAATACCCTTGATTTAGGGTTTTAATTAAGTACTAAGAAATATGGCATTAAGAATTATCTAAATTTATAAACCGCGTCCATGTCCTTTTAAGTTAGCTTTCTTCATCAATCCTTCATATTGATGCGACATTAGATGGGCTTGTACTTGGGACATAAAGTCCATTGTAACAACTACAATGATTAATAAGGAAGTACCACCAAAATAAAACGGCACATTCCATTTAAGAATCAAGAACTCAGGCAGTAAACACACAGCAGTCACATAAATTGCACTGGCTAAAGTCAAACGTGACATAACTGTATCCAAATATTCTGCTGTTTGCAATCCGGGTCTAACACCGGGAACAAAAGCTCCTGATTTTTTTAAATTATCTGCAATATCTCTTGGATTAAAAGTCAAAGCAGTATAAAAGAAGCAGAAGAATATAATGGCAACTGCATAAAACATTACATACAATGGTTGTCCAGGTGACATAGCTTGAGATACATCTTTAAGCCAAGTCATACTTTCGGCACTACCAAACCAACCAGCCAGAGTTGCTGGAAATAAAATAATACTGGAAGCAAAAATAGGTGGAATAACACCAGCCATATTCATCTTCAGTGGTAAATGACTACTTTGCCCTGCATACAATTTATTACCCACTTGTCGCTTGGCATAATTGACTGTAATACGTCTTTGGCCACGTTCTACAAATACTACGAATGCCGTCACCATTAAGACCACTGTAAATAAAACCAAAACAGTCAGAATATGCAACTGTCCAGTACGAGCTAATTCCAATGAACCACCAATTGCAGAAGGCAAACCTGCTACAATACCAGCATAAATAATGATAGAAATACCATTACCAATTCCTCTTTCCGTAACTTGCTCCCCTAACCACATGATAAACATGGCTCCAGTAACAAGTGTCATAATGGCAGTAACTCGAAAAGCAAGTCCAGGATCAATAACTACACTTTGACTTTCCAAAGCAATGGCAACACCAGTAGCCTGAAAAGTAGCTAAACCTAAAGTGCCATAACGAGTATATTGAGTAATTTTACGTCGCCCCGACTCACCTTCTTTTTTCAGCTGCTCTAGTTTAGGATGCACAGCCGTCATCAACTGCATGATAATGGCAGCCGAAATATATGGCATAATACCAATAGCAAATACTGAAAAACGTTCTAACGCACCACCAGAAAACATGTTAAACATATCTAAAATGGTGCCACGTTGTTCTTCAAACATAGCAGCCAAAGCAACTGGGTCAATACCCGGCACAGGTATAAACGTACCAATTCGAAACACCACAATAGCTCCCAATACAAATAGAAGCCGTTGTTTCAGCTCAGTCAAACGCCCTAGCTTTCCTAGTTCCAAACCATTACTCATTATTGCTCCTCAACTGAGCCACCAGCATTCAAAATTGCTGTACGAGCCCCAGCCGTACAAGCTATCCCTTTAACTTTTACTGCTCTAGTTATTTTACCAGTTGCAATAATTCTGTCCGTATTCATTGGACAACCGGTG
>JAUCGN010000316.1 GCA_030378125.1 Thiotrichales bacterium HSG1
ATAACATTAGTATTAAATGTGATAATATGGTCTGCTTTGTTATGGCCCAAAGAGTCGTTAGAACCTCCACAAATAATTATAACGTCACCTCTTTTATCACAACAACCTTGGGGTCAAACCATAGTAAATATATTCGTATGGTTATTTTTTTTGGCCTTACTTAAATATAGTAGTTCTACTAAACGATTGGCATTAATGTTATGTTTAGTGTACGCAACTATTGGAGAAGTATTCTTATCTTTAGTTTGGCAGCTTTACGAGTACCGATTACACAATATACCATTATTTATCCCACCCGGTCACGCTTTACTATTTACTTTGGGATTAATATTAGCCCCCAAAATACCAGATTGGTCCACATGGTTATTTCCAATTATAATAGCAGTATATACAATTTTTGTTGTCGTGACTGGAATAGATACCTTAGGTGGAATACTGTTTATTGCTCTTTTGTTATGTCTTGTCTTTGGAAAAGCAAAAAAACTCTATATAACAATGTTTTTATTATCTTTAGTTTTAGAAATTTATGGAACTACGGTTGGTAACTGGACATGGAATCACGATGAAAGATGGTTTGGAATGGTTACTACCAATCCTCCAGTCAATGCTGGTGCTTTCTATTGCATGTTAGATTTACTAATAGTTTCAACGATGGCAATTATGAAAAATAGAATTTTATCAAGATAAATTATTGTGAACTATAAGGATCGCCCCATTCAGTAGTATAAGTAATTTTAAAATCTATCGTTGCTGTAGCCAAATTATAGTCAGTAGATAAATAAGAAATTTTTTGGTTATAATTTGCTGGTAAGTTTGAAATAGTAGCGGCAACATCTTGAATATCATCGATTAATTCATCTAAACTAATATCTCCCATAATCAACGCCTTCTCTACATCACCTAATAACTGATTACCAACCATAGCCGGATGTTTACCACTATCAACAGCTATAATTGCCTCTACTCTAACTAACAACTCTCGCACTGTACCACCAGAACGATTACGTTGCCGTGTTTCTTCTAATTCCCATACTGAAAGGGCTGGAATAATATTTTGCTCAATTACCGGTTTTTGTCGATAAACGTTATCTTCGCCAATATCATTTTCATAGCCATTATCTTTGGTTATTGTTTCAAGTTGAATAATAATACGTTCAATAATTTGTTCACGCACTGTTTTCATAATAATTAAGTTTTGTATTCCTGAATTTTAAGAATTTATAGATCATATTATGTGAGTCTAACATCAGTTTCAACATGTTTTCAACAATTCATCAATGATTCGGACAGTTTTAAAAGGTATAACCTCAATAGGTGTAAAGGTATGTACTTAGGATATTTAATTAAATGCTACTCAGACAAAAAACTGAGTTTAATTGAATCAAATAAATCCCTTATAAAACCTCATTTTGTAGTTTCAAAGCTATCCGAACTATTGAATATTAAAATGATTCAATTTATCTAAAATACCTTGTCACTTTCTCAAATTAAGAATACAATATAAATTATAAGTTAATTAGGAATAAAACACGAAAGACTCAAATTTTTATAAATTACCCCAAACCTTTTAACTCCCCTATTATGTTAAAAAACATCAGCATAAGCAATAAACTAGTATTGATGGTTTCACTCCCAATTATTGGGCTGATTTATTTTACAACAACAATAACCCTTGATAAACTCGCAACCGTCAATCGAATAAACCTATTGCAAGAACTATCTACATTAGCAGTTAAATCAAGCTTTTTAATTCACGAACTACAAAAAGAACGTGGGATATCTGCTGGTTTTATTGGAAGCCAAGGCAACAAATATTCCCAAGAATTACAAGTACAAAGAAATTTAACTGATACAACTATCAAAAATCTATACTCAACTAATTTTAATAAAAGTGGATTTAGTGATGAAATGACTAACAATTTTGAAGTTATTCTTGCTGGATTAAAAGTTATTGAAATTAAAAGAAATGAAATTGATAAATTAGAAATGACAATGGAAAAAGAAATGTCATATTATACTAATATTATTGATGACTTACTCGTGAGTATTAATCAAGTATCAAAAGTTATTACTAATGCCAAGCTATACAATAAAGTAGTGGCTTATGTTAATATTTTGCAAACTAAAGAAAAAGCTGGAATTGAAAGGGCTATCTTGAACAATGCATTCAGTCAAAATGAAGGGTATGTAACCCCAACTATA
>JAUCGN010000317.1 GCA_030378125.1 Thiotrichales bacterium HSG1
CTCTGTTGAGCAGGGAAATTCTTCACAAGAATGTTTGGAAGTGGCTTATACTATAGCTCATTCTCCTTTGGTTAAAACAGCTTTTTTTGCAAGTGACGCTAATTGGGGTCGAATTTTAGCGGCAATTGGTAGAGCAGCAGTTACAGATTTTGATATTAATACGGTACAAATTTATTTAGATGAACTTTGTATAGTTAAAAAAGGTTGTTTAGCAGATAGTTACACTGAAGAACAGGATAGCAAAATAATGCAAAAAACAGATATTCTAATACGAATTCTGTTGGGACGTGGTAAACAGCAAGAGAAGGTATTTACTTGTGATTTATCTCATGATTATGTGCGTATTAATGCTGAATATCGTACTTAAATATCAGGATTTGTTATGTTTTCTAAAGAAAGTACTTTAAAAAAGGCCTTAGTTGGTTTTGGTTTTAATCCATATTTTCTGCGTAGTTTGAGGGGTGACAGAAGTATGCGAGATACGGTTTATTCAAGAGAACGTTGTTATAGTTATTTGGATGAACACTCAGAAACATTATTTAAAGTTTTTTCTCATTTACTATTTAACACTGGTGTACATCGGCTAGAAATTGGTTTTAATAATTCTCAAGTAGATACTTTTTCTATATTCGACCCCTTGAACATGGAAATCCATACTGCTCAGAATTTGTTAAATGATGAATATGTACAAACAGGTTTCCCATTAATTAATTTAGATGAAAAGGATGCTTTTATTAAACGTTTTTATCAACAAATTTTGCCTAGAGATGATATTTTTATGAAACTATCAAAGGATTGGCAACAAAACTTTGGAAAACGTAATCAGCAAATGAAAGAACTGACTAATGTTAAACAACTTAATTATCTATTGGAAACTTTGCCAAAACTACGTGATTTAGAGGGGTATTATTTAAGAGTTGCAAATATCAGTTTGTTCAATAGTTCTGTATCCTTATCATTCAATTGCGATGGAACTCAAATTTTAGCACATAATTCTTTTGCGGATTTCATCGAGGAAAATATTGGTTGAAACAATAGTTTAAGGATATTTCAGCTTATTTTTTAAGATAGTTAATAAATTACCATATTTTCATAAACTGTTAGTTTCGCAACACCTCATCAGTTAAGGCATCTCGAATTTCACTTGGGCGTTGTAGCTCTCCAACTTGACCGGGCAATAGGTAATCAATTTTGTCTCCCAATTCATGTTGTACTTGCAGAGAGGTAATTGCTGCTGGAGTTGCACTGATATTAGCACTGGTAGAAACTAATGCTTTACCCCATTGTTGGCATAAAATAACTGTTTGAGGATGGGCAGTTACTCGAACTGCTAACTTGTATGAACTTCCTCGTAAGTAATGAGACACTCCAATTTTAGCTGGTAATAACCAAGTTATAGCACCAGGCCAACTCGCAAATACTTTGTCCTTTAGTTCGGGAGTCAATGACTGTAAAAACGGTTCCAATTGTTTATAATCAGAAGCAATTAAAATTAATCCTTTTTTCCAAGAACGTTGTTTTAATTTAAGTAAGTTTTTTAATGCTGTTTCATTATAAGGATCACACCCCAAACCATATACTGCTTCAGTTGGATAAGCAATTATTTTTCCTTGTTTTAAATATTGAACTGCTTGTTTAATGTTTTCATTTTCCATATATTTTTATTCTTGCTGAATCTTAATCAACCAAATATAGCATATCTTTTTCAAAATGAGAATTGCTGCTACCCTTTATGTACCCAACCAAATTACAATTTAATAATCAGATATATACTGCTTATGAATTAAAAGAAACCGAATATTTGCCTCAAATTTTTAAACTCAAACAAAACTAATTGTTCGTTTACTTTCTAAAATATTGTGGGTAATATAGTTAATTATCATAATCAAATATTTATTAAACATTATGCAAAATTATAATCATTGTTTACGCCCGATTTTTACGGAAAATATTAGACATCTTTCCTAAATAGAGCGACATCTCAAATTGACAAGAGCAGCAACTAATCGCCATGTTAAACCGTAATTTTTGTGTTTACCTCGATAAACTTCTTTAACACAACGAAAAACTTTACACAATCGATTAATATTTTCAATCAAAACCCGTCTTTTTGAAAGTGTCTTATTATGAGCTTTGGCCTCATCTGTACGAGGAATTCCTTTTTTCTTTTTAATAGGTATAACAGAATTTTCATGATAT
>JAUCGN010000318.1 GCA_030378125.1 Thiotrichales bacterium HSG1
GTTCTAATTCAATCCAAAGTGTGTTTAAAAATGTTACCTTGGCAGCTGATGCTAAGATTGAAAACATTACTTTAGAAGGTACTATCATTGGTGATCCAGATGCTCCAGCCTTACTGCAAAATGTAATTGTTAAGGCAGGCACTTATTTGGAAAACGTAATCATTGGTGCTGGGGTTATTTTAGGTGATGGTGTAGTTCTTAAAACTGGTGTGAGCATTAGTGATGATATTTTAGATGCCATTGCTGAGTTGGTTAAACATCTTGGAGTAGCGGTGCAAAATCCGACTACTAATCAACTAGAGTTAGAGGATGATGATGTCTTTTATATGGTGCAAATCATAAGTTCTAGTCAAACTGAGCAAAATGCTCGTATTAACATGACTGCAACTCAGATTCTACATCTCATAACTGATACTAATTTAGATATTGTTACCAAACCGGTAGTACAGGATTTGACTGGTTTACAAGCTGCTTTGGCCGCAATTAATTTGCCAAATGTAGAAATGCAAACCAATGGCAATATCAAAGTTATTGAATCTGATGATGTTTGGTACAGTGCTAGACCTGATATTTTCTCAGTAGAAGTTGCAACTGATATGGTGGTTGGTTTATCTGTCACAACAGTAGCAAATTATGTATTTGAGCGGAATGGCAAGAAGCGTAAACAGTCATTCTATGCTGCTCCAGCTGACATGGAAACATTATTAGCTGTTGCCAGTTCTGCCAGCTTAAGTAACGAAAGATTGCACTTTAAGTTTAATGGAACTACTTATAGTGGCCGTTTAGATTTTGCGGTTACTAATGGAGCTGTTCCAGCAGATGGTGAATTGCAAGTTCTTGAAGAAGAAAATAATTTTGTAATAGTCTATCCAAATGGGGCTAGACAGAAGTTGTTTTCTAATTGAGATAAGGAACGTACATAAAATAAATTACATATGATTAACTATGCCTGAAAGGTTTTCACAATCTATCAGGTATGGTTGTCGATGTTGTTTTATGCAATATTCCTAAGTAATTTAACCAATTGTAGAGGCAGGGATTACCTTGTCTCTACGACTTTACGTTGGATTATTAATCAATAAAATTACGCAATGTAGTCCTACCCATTTTGATAGCTACTTTGTAAAGTTAATTATACCAGCCATTTGTATTCAGTCGATCTTACCAGCTGCTTGTTTGCGTAAGATATTACCCACCTCAGCTATAATCTTACTGTCCATAATAAAGATTTATCGCTAATAGAAATTTTGGCAGTCCTAAATACTGATTTTATACCTTTTAAAACTATTTGAACTTATTGGTGGTGGGAATGCTATGAATAATTCATACGATATAGCTAAACTAGTATAAAGTTATTACATAATTTTTAGAAATATAACACCTATGTTAAGCGGCACTACCTGACATCCTGACAAAAGTAAGTATAAGTATTACTTAAATAAAAACCTCTATTTTAGTTTTAAACTGCCCAATTATAAAAAGATTGGTTATTATTTCCATATTGATAAGAAATAGGCTCAGGATCAGGCATACTGGAAAGTGTTACTTTTTTAATAAACGTGCCAAAGCTTGTACATCACGAAATTTAGATGACTCCAACTGAAAAGCACCTGATTTGTCATCTTTAAAACCTTCTTTAATATCAATACTTCGGACAGTTTTTACAGCTATAAAATGAGGCTTTGCAACAGTTTGATTTTACTGAGTTCAATTAAATCAAACTCAGGTTTTTAGCTGAGTAGCATTTAATTAGATATTGTAACAATAAGCCTTTACGCCTATTGAACTTGTGTCTTTCAAAACTGTCCTAAGTATTGTTAATACTACCATAATTTTATTAAGAGTTTATACAAATATAAAATATTATGATAACATACCCGCATTGGTTTGGAGGGACTATCCACTACCTGAGTATCTGTTCAGAAGAAAATCTTCTGTTTCTATCATTCCATGTTTTTTTAAAAAGAAATACCTTCATTCAAAATGGTAATTTCAACTCGACGATTTTGTTGGCGACCGTTAATACTACTGTTACTCGCAACTGGTTGACTTTCACCAAAACCTTGTGTTCGAATACGACTAGAAGCCACATTATTCTGAATCAAAGTAAACCGTACCGCATCAGCACGTCTTTGTGATAATCCCAAATTATACTCATTACCACCACGACTATCAGTATGCCCACCAATCAATACA
>JAUCGN010000319.1 GCA_030378125.1 Thiotrichales bacterium HSG1
ACCCGATCTGTTTCTTTATCGGGACGAGTTAATTCATGTTTACGAATACGGTTATTGTTGTAATCAGTTACGTTAGCTACAGCTACCAGACCAATTTGAATATGTTTACCCATAGTTAAACGGTATAAGTAATAACACGGTTTAACATCTTGGGTAAGCACGTTAGCTGTAAGCATTTTTTGTAAGTTTTTTTTACCTTTAGCATAGACTGCATCGCTATGAGGATCAGTGTTTGGTGGCAAATCAATTTCTGGTTTAGAAATATGTAAAAAGCTCCAAGGCTGACCCTCAGCACGCACCCGTGCTTCTTCAGTATTTAAAACATCGTAAGGTGGGGCAATTACATCAATAACATTTTCAGGACGCAAACCGGTAAATGGACGAATTAATGGCATGTATATTCCTTGAATATAAATTTGGTCATTATAAATTAAATTATGCTTTCTGTCACTAGATGATTATTAATTAAAATATTAAAATTACCAGAGTATATAGGTTTTCAAAAAATATCAGCTTGTTAAGACTCGACCGGTCTTTTAAAAGCTATCAGGAGTTCAAACTTTAATTTGGATATACAAGATAAATCTTGGATTCCTACCAAAATATTTATCTGAAAAGCATAATGCTTGATGACTTTTAAATTTTATTAATTATCATTTTTGGGTGGTTTTTTGCATAAAAACCTTTATACATTCATAAAAAAGTTGTTAAAAATATTTCTAAATTGATGTTTATTTTTGATAATTTTTTAAAAATGTATTCTGTCAACTCATATAAAACTGGTATTTAAAATATGCGTATCAAACAACCAATAGACCCCATTATTGGAAAAAGGGTTCGTATCACTGATAACTCTCATTTTACTACAAAATGGCTTTACATTTTAAGCATTATTGCCATCATTATTGGTGGAGTTTATGTATCTTCTAGTATAGTAGAATCGTTAATGTTTAATAACGAATATGAAAATTCGTTGAACGCAAAACATGTGACCGTTTCTAATAAATTTGTAGAAACTTCTACTAATCCGATTAAAAAGGTTAACTCCAATAATATCTCAAATGCCTTGTTAAAAGATTATTCTTTACAAAACAATACTGGATTTACACCAGTAAAGTTACCCGTAGAATCGATTGCTCAATTGGCTATTAAATCTGAGGTTAATTCCACCTCAACTACCCAGAATACAGATCTAAAATCATTGTTGGAACTAGCTAATAAGCAAATAGCAATGAAACGTTTGACTTCACCTAAAGGCGACAATGCCTATGAAACTTATAAGGTTATATTAAAACAAGATTCTCAGACTGCTCAAAAAATCTTGGATGATATCGTGAATTGGTACCTTGTTCAAGGAGAGAATTTCATTAGTAATGATCGCACAATCACCGAACTTAATGGGCGTAGTAGTGCTTATAAAATGTATCAAAAACTATTGAAAATTGCTCCAAATCATCAAAATACTCAAACATTATTTAGTGATATTATCGTCAAATTTGATAAACGTATTAAACAACATTTAAAAGATGATGCCTTGGATGATGCTTGCACTACTTATCAAGAAATGTTCAAAGTAGCTCCTAACAATCGCAAAACAAAACAGGTGCTAACTAGAATTACTAATCAACTATTTGCCAAAGCTAAAAATCAAATAATTAAACAACAGTATTCAACTCCAGAAAATGATAATGCTGTTGCTACTTTTGAACAAATTTTAGCAATTTCTCCTGACAGTAATAAGGCTAAAAAAGGCCTAAAGAAGATTGTAAAACGGTATTATAGTTTGGCTTTGCGTAGACATAATCAAGGTCGCTACAAAGGTAGTATGACTTGGTTAGAAAGAGGACTGGTTGTTTCTTCCAATGATCATGATTTAAATAAATTAAAACAACTAGTTATTAAAAAACTCAAATAACTCTCTACTATATTTTAGCTAAAAGACCTGCCATATTTTGAAAATCTGACAGTTCTATAAATAAACTCTTATTGTTTAACATATCGGAACAAGAGTTCAATCTGAAATCTATTTCTTAGGAATGAGAATTTAATAAAATTTAAGTTAAGACCTGGCAGGTTTTGGGAATATGTCAGGTCTGCTTTAAAAAACTATTTGGAAACATCACTTGTCCATAACTACCGATATTTTTAGTAGTAAGGTTAAGATTAATAGAGTTTAAT
>JAUCGN010000320.1 GCA_030378125.1 Thiotrichales bacterium HSG1
AAACAGGCCTAACAAATCGTATTGAACGCTTTAACTGTACCATGAGACAACGAATTTCACGTCTGGTTCGGAAAACTCTTTCTTTTTCCAAAAAGCTGTCAAATCATGTTGGAGCTATTTGGTACTTCATTCATCACTATAATGCTAATATTGCTTAATTTTATACCAACACTACTTTGTTCAGGACTACCCAGAAAGATAAGGAAGATGGATGACTACGACAAACTAACAAATTTTAAACGTTCAGGAGTTCCAACGTCCATCCATTGACCATGATAATGCTCACCAGTAACCTGATCAATTTGCATGGCTTGGGTCAACAAAGGTACAAGGGAAAAACGTCCTTTCAAACAGTTGGTAAACAGGTCTGGGTGATAAACTCCAATACCGCTAAAAGTCAAACATGGATTGCCAGTTTGGTGAACTTGCTGTTGAGTTAAGTGAAAATCGCCATCTGGATTATGGGTAGGGTTATCAATTAAAACCAAATGAGCAAGTTTAATATTCAAAGTGGTCAAATTAGCAAATGGATAATCACACCAAATATCACTGTTTACAACCAAAAATGGAGAATCACCAAGCAAAGGTAAGGCTTGAAAAATGCCGCCACCGGTTTCTAATGCAATAGCTTCAGGTGAATAGACTATTTTTGCTCCGTAACGTCTTCCATTACCCAGAGTTTGTTCAATCTGTTCACCCAAATAAGCATGATTGATCACTATCTCATTAAAACCAGATGTAACTAAACGTTCAATATGATGTTCAATCAAACATTTACCCTTTACCTGCAATAATGGTTTGGGAATTTTATCTGTCAAAGGACGCATCCTTTCTCCACGTCCAGCCGCAAGAATCATAACTTTCATTATAGGCCTTGTACCCATTGCAACAACATAAGAAATACATCCCCATTCTTTTCAACGTGTTCCACTTGCACTGGTAAATAATGCAATTTAGTAGCACACCATAAAGAGGTTCGCCTATTACTCGAAACACGTTCATATTTAACAGTTTCTAATTCTCCTATCCCAGTCTCAATATACTCTGTACCAACAAATTTAGGAACGTAAGTAGTTATTTTATCTTTACTCGCAACTCTATATCTTAAATTACGCTTACCTTGTTGTAATTCCTGCATTAATACCAATTGATATAACAATTTATCTAAAGTCTTATCTTTCAATGATATAAGGCTTGTTTTATCTTTAAACTTACTCGTAGCAATGTTTTTCAACCAATCAAATATAACAGTCTTTAATCGAAACTTTTTGCCAGTTTGTCGATAAACATATTTCAACGGCTGAATTTTACCGTTTGTTTTAACGAATAGGCTAGTTTCTTCAATGTTCATTTTCCTAAAAAAAGCAGCTAAACCAGTAGTTTTTGCGGTACTTTTAAACTCAAAATTACCATTTTTATGAGCAATTAAGCTACGAGTACCTTTCCCAACTGGAATTCCTTTGGCATACAGAGAATATTTAGCTGTAAATGGAGGTGGAAAGTTATCAACAGCCCATACACTATTGAACAATAACATTAAAATAATAATTTTTTGCATTTATTCCTCATCATCATTTACAAAAATATCTGACTTAATTTTGCCAGTCAAAGGATTAATTTCAATTTTAGCAGTATGGTTATGGAAAGTTAAAGTTATTTGTCCACCACTACTGCCACCTTCTGGATAAAAGGTAATTTTTATATTATCATTGATTTTTTCAGAATTTTTTTCGGACTTATCATCATTTTTTTCAGACTTGTCATCATCTGACTTACCCACTTGTAAACTAACCCCTCTGCTGGTCCAAATGCCAGAATCAGGATTAATTTTTTGAGCAGATTCATTGCCTTCTTTGAGGATGATAGATTTTTGCTTACCCTCTATGGTAGCAGACCTACGAGCATATTTCAGCATAGCCATTGCTTCACGCGCTTGAGCTTTAAGAATTGCCCCTTGACTGCTGCCTATATTAGGTATAACTAACATTGCCATCATGCCAATAATGACCATAACAATAATTAGTTCCAACAAGGTAAACCCAGCCGGTTTAATCTTTCTTCCAGTTAATAATATCGGCATCTTCTTTCTCACCGCCTTCACGACCATCAGCCCCAAAAGAATAAAGGTCATAATCTCGACCTCCACGACCGGGATTTCTATACGGGTA
>JAUCGN010000321.1 GCA_030378125.1 Thiotrichales bacterium HSG1
AACAAAGTTGCCCGAATCATGCGGGCTAGAATAGCTGCTAAGGCAGTTCCCAAAGTTAATGCTGGTAAAATTAATGATGAAAAACCCTCATTGCCACTGACTGGAAACCAACCAAAAGTTAAAGAAAACAAATATATTAACATTGGTCCTAACCAAAAGTTAGGGATTGATACTCCCAACAAGGCGAACACCATCGCTCCATTATCGTAGGCACTATCTTTACGCAATGCAGCTATGCTTCCTAATGGTAAAGCTAATGCTAGTGCAACTAATAAACCAGCTAGAGCCAGTTCTAAAGTGGCTGGAAAGCGTTCCCATAACATGTCAATTATTGGGCTTTTAGAATATAAGGAATTACCTAGATCACCTTGTGATAAACCTAGCATGTAAGACTGCCATTGAACTAGTAATGGTTGATCTAAACCTAAACTAATTCGTAATGCTTCTTGATCAGCGAAGGTAGCTGATTCTCCAAGCATGGCTTGTACTGGATCGCCCGGCACTAAATGAATTAGCAAAAATACAAGGGTAACTACCCCTAGTATAACGATTAATGTACTAAATAAACGTGAAAAAAAGAATGATAGCATTATTGATTGTTGACAAATTTTTCAGTAATTCTTGAAATAAATATGGTTTCTATATTAATACCTTCGTCACAAACCCAGACAAAAAATATGTAAATAGTTAAAAAGATGGTTGTGTTAAAATTGAATTTCCAAATAAAACAATTGAAAAACAACCATCAATGGAAATTATAAACCTTTTAACCTGTATAAGTCCAGTATTTGATTATACAAATATTTATCGGTTGTCAATTATAACAAAATCGATGTTGTCAATGAGTGGTCGTATCACAATGTTGGGAGTCTTTCGTTGGATAGAGAAAGGAGGTAGTTATAGAACTATCCAACATTTTTAACAGCAAAATCAATTGGGGTAAACTGAGATGGTTATTCATCCATAAGCATCTTACAACCCCAAAGATGTTATTTTGAGGTAGTCCTAAAACAATACTTAGGACAGTTTTGAAATACACAAGTTCAATAGGCGTAAAGGCTTATTGTTACAATATCTAATTAAATGCTACTCAGCTAAAAACCTGAGTTTGATTTAATTGAACTCAGTAAAATCAAGCTGTTGCAAAGCCTCATTTTATAGCTGTAAAAACTGTCCGAAGTATTGAAGGATAAAACATGATTAAAAAACCTTTGTTTTAGGATTTAATTCTGCTCATCTTTTAATCCGTGTAATCTTGTTCAAATAGAAAGGTAGATACTCACTTAACTGACCACGAAAGTATCTCCAAACTATTTGCTTTACTTACTATTAATTTTGTATGGTGTTATACAGTAGGTATTTGGTTAAATGAACAAAAACCTATTCGTATTGCTAAACATAAACGCCCTTATATTAGTCTATTCAGATATGAATTAGATTATTTGCGTAAGATTTTATTTAATTTGGATTCCTCTAAAGAACTGTTTTTACAGACCCTATCCTTTTTTAATCAAAAACAATTGCTTATTTAACTTTGTCCTGTACAAAGGGCTAAGTTGATTAATTAGTTTCTATTGCTCTGCGAACACTTAATTTGTATCAATCTCTACCCTTGTTTATTTTAATATTGTGTTATATCATGTTCGTTCGATTTAAGTGCTAAGAGCATAAGTTTTAATATATTTTGAATTTCAACAAATTTTACTCAATTGTATCTGACTCAATATGTCAGTGTTATTCACTTAGAATTTTTTACGATAAAGTAATCAAAATTATGTCTTATAGAAAAATAAAACACACATCTATGTCCTTAAATAGTTTACGCATTATCCAAGTTTTTTTATTAATGTTCGGAATACTATTACAACCTGCCTTTGCAAGTGTTGTAGTAACAAGTGGGGCTGGTCAAAATGTGCCGGCTGGTTCTGGATCAGAAGAAATTGTTTTTTCAGTATTTGATGAGCAAGGAAATCCCGTTACTGGAGTTTCAGTGGATTTTAATCTGGTCAATCCGACAGGTAATTCTGAAAATGATGCCATAACTGTAACTACTGCTGATACCGATGTTAATGGACAAGTATTCACTTTTTTCAAAGGTAGTGCTACGATGGGTAATTATACCATCACCGCAACATTAGCTACAGATGTTTCACAAACTGACAGTACT
>JAUCGN010000036.1 GCA_030378125.1 Thiotrichales bacterium HSG1
ATTATGTTATTAACCAGTATCTTATTTTTTGTTGGGACCACAGCCGGTGTGACTTTGTATAAACGGATTCAACAGTCCCAAAAAACATCCAACAATAAAACAAACCAACAAATAGCAACCAAGCAGAATGGATACCAAGCTGAAACAAAACTTCAAGCAGATAAAGAAATTAATCATTATCTGACAGTTTCTACTACTTCTTTGGTTCTAACAACGTTAGGAGCTTTGGTTTACTCACCTTTGACGCTGATTAGTGTACCATTGTTAATTTATGCTAGCGGTTATATATTTAATCAAGCTTATGAAGCGGTAACAATAGAACATAAAGTCAGTGCGAATTTGATTGATTCTATTTTAGTTATTGGTCTTATGACAACTGGTTACTATTTTGCTGCTGCACTGTTGTACACGTTTTATTATTACAGTCGCAAACTACTACATAAAACCGAAGATCATTCTCGCAAACACCTCATTAATATTTTCGGTAAACAACCGCGCTTGGTCTGGATTATCTCTGATGGCGTTGAACTAGAAATACCATTTAACCAACTTAAAGTTAATGACATTATAGTAATTAATGTAGGGGAAACGGTGCCTATTGATGGTGTTATTCATTCCGGCATTGCCAATATTGATCAACATATTTTAACTGGTGAGGCAAGACCGGTAGAAAAAGAAATAGGAGAACAAGTGTTTGCTTCAACAATTGTTTTATCTGGAAAAATTTGTATTAAAGTAGAAAAAGCTGCCAATGAAAGTACTGTTGCTAAAATTACTAACATCCTCAATAATACCGTTGATTTTAAGTCAACAACACAATTACGTTCGGAAAAACTTTCTGATGATTTAGTTAACCCAGCATTAATTGTTGGTTGTATTGCATTGCCAATATTAGGTGTTAATGGTGCATTAGCCGCAATTAATTCTCATCCCAAAGAAAAATTAATGTTTGTTGCTCCAATTACCATTTTGAATTATTTAAACTTAGCGTCTAAACAGAATATTCTTATCAAGGATGGACGTTCTTTAGAATTGCTCAATCAGGTAGATACTATTGTTTTTGATAAAACCGGTACTTTGACTGAAGAACAACCTCATATAGGTGTTATTCATTGTTGCTCTAGATATAGTGAAAATGAGATTTTAACTTATGCGGCTGCCGCTGAATGTAAGCAAAATCATCCTTTAGCACAAGCGATTCTACAAGAAGCTGAAAAGCGTCAGTTAACTCTCCCTTCTATAGATGATAGTGAATACAAAATTGGTTATGGCTTAACAGTTGTTATGGATGGACACACCATTCATGTTGGTAGTGAGCGTTTTATGACGAAAATAGGCATGAGTATTCCTCCTAATCTTAAACAGCAACAACAGCTTTGTCATGAAGAAGGATATACTTTAGTCATGGTAGCAATTGACAACCAAATTAGTGGTGCTATTGAACTATTACCAACAGTGCGTCCGGAAGTAAAAGAAATTATCAATAGTTTAAAACAACGTAAGAATATAAAATCAATCTATATTATTTCTGGTGATCATGAAATACCTACAAAAAAATTAGCTCAAGAAGTTGGAATCAAACATTATTTTGCCGAAATTTTACCAGAAAAAAAAGCTAGTATTATAAAGCAGTTACAAGAGAAAGGACATTTTATTTGCTATATTGGGGATGGTATCAATGATTCAATTGCACTCAAACAATCTCAAGTGTCGATTTCTTTACGGGGTGCATCTACGATTGCTACCGATACAGCACAAATTGTCTTGATGGATGAGGGATTGAATCATTTAAATACACTGTTTGATTTGTCAGCTGATTTCAATACTAATATGGATAACACGTTTACGGTAATGCTTGTTCCAGCTGTTATTAGCGTAGGTGGAGTTTTTTTGTTAGGTTTTGGTATTCCTCAAACAGTTATATTAAATTTGGTTGGGTTAGCTTTAGGGCTAGGTAACGCTATGGTCCCTGCTTTAAAGGAACAAAACAATAATGGTACAACGAATTAATTAATATTTTATTGAGATTAAAAACTAATACAGATAATCACAGATTATAAAGGATATTTTTATTGTAAATATATGTTATTCAATGTTTTTACATAAAATAAATTCTCATGTGAGAACATCAATATTAACCCATACAGAAGTTACTAAACTCATTCCTCTTATTGGCTTAAAAGGAAAATGGCAAAGATGAAAATGGGACTGAACCTCTTAAACCGGGAATTTATTCTAAAGATGCTTGAATATGAACAAAATGATATGTTCTAAACAATGAGGTAATTTGTGGAAAATAAAGCTATTTTATGTGTAGATGATGAAACAATCGTATTGGAAAGTTTGGTAGAGCAACTAGAAAAAAAGCTAGGTGAAGGATATGTGTATGAAACTGCCGAAACTGCAGAAGAAGGTTTTGAAGTTATTGAAGAATTAGTGAGTGATGATGTTGATGTACTAATAATTGTATCCGATTGGTTAATGCCGGGCATGAAAGGTGATGAATTTTTGACTAAAGTTCATACCATATACCCTGATATTGTTACAGTTATGTTGACTGGGCAAGCTGATGAAACTGCAATTGAACAAGCTAAAGAATCGGCTAATTTACATGCCTGTGTATTTAAACCTTGGTTGGAAGAAGAATTGGTGAATATTATTAAAGATGGCTTGAAAAAATTATGAGCAATCAAGTTATTTTGTGCATTGATGACGAAAGTATAGTACTGGAAGCTCTAAAAGAACAATTACAGTATCGGCTTGGTGAATATTACGATATTGAGACTGCTGAAAGTGGTGAGGAAGCATTGGAATTATTAGATGAATTGCTGGCAGAAAATATTGAAGTACCTATAGCAATTGTTGATTACTTGATGCCGGGCATAAAAGGAGATGAAGTGATGCGAAAATTACATCTTAAATCTCCAGTAACTTTAACTATTTTATTGTCCGGACATGTTGGTAACGATGAAATAAAATATGCTATTAACAGGGGTAATTTACACAGATATATTGCTAAGCCTTGGGATAAAGAACAGTTGTTTTTAATAATTAATGAAGCAATAGAACTATTTAGTCAAGATAAATTAATTCAAAAACATCAAATTGAAATTGAACGAATAAATTCTTCATTAGAACAAAAAGTTGTTGCAAGAACTAAGGACTTGGAAGAAAAAAATAAACAGCTAATTTATGAGATAAAGGAACGTAAATTAATAGAGTCAGAACTATATCAAGCCAAAGAAGCAGCAGAAAATGCCAACCACGCAAAAAGTGAATTTGTGGCAAATACAAGCCATGAAATTCGCACTCCAATGAATGCTATTGTTGGCCTAACTCAACTAACTTTAAAAACTGAACTTTCTCCTAAACAACAGGATTATTTAGTTAAAATAAAAGCTGCTTCACAAAATTTATTGGATATTATCAATGATATACTAGATTTTTCTAAAGTTGAAGCTGGCAGATTAAAATTAGAAGAGATACCGTTTTCCTTGAACGTGGTATTACAAGAAATATCAGATTTGTTCAGTGCCAAAATAGAAAACAAAGGTTTAACATTTTTTTTGCAGTTAGCCGAAGAAGTTCCTGACTATATAGTTGGTGACTCTCTCCGTCTTAAACAAATTTTAATTAATTTAATTAACAATGCGATTAAATTTACTTCAGTTGGTACTATAACTTTATATATCAAACAAATTCAATCTAAAAATAAACAAATTAAATTACATTTTACCGTTCAAGATACTGGTGTTGGTATTTCGGATGATGTTGTTCCTAATTTATTTGATGCTTTTACTCAAGCCAATGGCTCTACTACCCGTGAGTTTGGTGGAACCGGATTGGGTTTGACAATATGTAAACAGTTAACTACTATGATGCAAGGCGATATATGGGTCAAATCTAAATTGAATTTTGGTAGTAACTTTTATTTCACGGCTTGGTTTGGCGTAGCAACTAAACTGGATGTTCCATCTCCCATCCATACTACAGCACGGAACTTACACGGTGTACAAATTTTGTTGGTAGAAGATAACTTAATAAATCAACAAATTGTCCAAGAAATGGTAGAATTTGAAGGAGTGTTTGTAACTATTGCAAATAATGGTAAAGAAGCAATGTTAAAGCTTGCAATTAATAACTTTGACGTGATATTGATGGATATTCAAATGCCAGAAATGGATGGTTATGAAACTACTAAATTGCTTAGAAAGCAACATAATAAAATTCCCATAATTGCCATGACGGCTAACGCTATGACTGGTGATCGAGAAAAATGTTTGGCTGTTGGTATGAATGACTATATCAGTAAACCTATTGACGAAAATTTGTTGTTGGCAACTTTAGATAAATGGGTAGTTGTTAATATAAGTAAAAATTGTGTCCAGACTACAACTGAATTTACTTTAAATGGAATTAATACAGTTTGTGGTTTAAAAAGATTACATGGAAATAAGCAACTTTACCAGCAGTTATTACAAAGTTTTTATGAAGAGAATAAAGATATTGTAATAAAAATTACCCAAGCTATTGAACAAAATAAGCCGGAAACGGTTACAAATTTAATCCATAGTATCAGAGGTACGGCCGGCAATTTATGCATTGAAAGTATACATAAAATAGCAAAAGATATGGAGATAATGTTTAAATCAAACCATCAGATAACTCCAGAATTATTAGAACATTTTTCAGTTAGTTTAACAGAGGTGATGCAAGTTTTATCTGAGGTAAAAAATGATAAACTAGAATTCACTAAAACTAACATAGATATTTTATTATCTGTGTTAGCAGAACTAACAATGTTATTACAAAATAATAGTTTTCAAGCAGTTGAGCTACTCCCTAAGATAAGGGATAATTTAGGTAAGGAATTTCAAAATATTTATTATGAATTAGAACAATATGTTAATAATTTTGAATTTACTGCTGCCCAAAAAACTGTAACTAATCTTATTGATATTCTTAAATACTAATGATTGATAACATGAATAAATACAAAATATTAATCATAGATGATGAACCGATCAATCTTAGAGCTTTGGGAAGTGTTTTAAGTAAAGATTATGAAGTGATTATTGCCAAAGACGGCAAATCTGCATTAAACTTAGTTGCTACTGGGCCGATGCCAGATTTAATTTTGTTGGACATAATGATGCCAATTGTTGACGGATATGAAGTATGTCGTCAATTAAAACAAAACCCAATAACTAAACATATTCCAATTATTTTTGTTTCGGCTATGGATACAGAAATAGACGAAGCTAAAGGGTTTGAGCTTGGTGCAGTTGATTACATTGCTAAACCTATCTGTCCATCAATAGTGGCCGTCAGAGTTAAAACTCAACTAAAATTGATGTCGGCTTATAAACAATTGGAAAATGCATACAATGAGTTGGAGAAAAAAAATACAGTTCTGGAAGAAATGGCTGTGTTACAGGAAAATGTTGGTCATATAACTAGGCATGATTTAAAAAACCCACTTAATGGTATTATCAGTGTAACTTCACTATTAATGGATGAAATGGAGGATGGATCACCGCATAAGATTCTTTTAAGTAATGTCGAAATAGCTGGTTACCAGATGCTGGATATGATAAACAGCTCGCTTGATCTATATAAAATGGAAATTGGTACTTATGATTATCATCCAGATCAGGTTGATGTAATAACTATTTTTAATAAAATTATTCTTGAAACCAAAGTTCATATGGACACTATTAATATAACTACGGAAATTTTAATAAGTGGTAAACCTTTGCCAGAAGGTGATAGTTTTTTAATTCAAGGAGAATATTTATTGTGTTATTCCATGCTGGCAAATTTATTTAAAAATGCTATGGAATCTGCTCCGAGTGATTCCCCCATCATAATTTCACTAGATTATAAGGAAAAAGCGATTATTAAAATTAGTAATAAAGGTGTTGTTCCAATAAAAATTAGAACTACATTTTTTGATAAGTTTGTAACTATGGGTAAAAATAATGGTACTGGTTTAGGTACATACTCCGCTAAATTAATGGCCGAAACTCAGTCTGGCAGTATCCATTTTGACACTTCAGATACTACCAATACAACTACTTTAACTCTTCAATTTTTAATCCCTGATTATTAATGAAAATCAAAGGAATAATGTCTTGCATGAGAAGCATCTCTGATAATTTTACTGCCAAACTTTTGTAAACGTTCATTAATTAATTTATCTAACTCATCTCTAGCAGTATAAGTGGCTAACGCATGTAAGCCTTGTACCATACATCTTTTACACAAAGAACTGTTCCGTTTACGCTCTTCTAACTCTGTGTGAGAGACTTTTAAAAAATTATTGGTGATGTTATATTCATAATCATAAACAGCACAACATGTAGCCATCGAACCATCAAAATTAATTGTTTTCCAATTTAGTAAGGAACAAGAAGTATTTTTATAAGGTTGAGCCAATTTAAGCTGTTCTTCAGGTTTAATCAACATCAAACTAATTAATTTTTGCTCCAATTCTGATAACTGTTCTCCTCGTAAATATTTAAAATTCTTTTCTAATGGCATTAATAAAGTAAGCTCAGAACTGAAGTGAAAACCAAGATCATTAGCTATACACATCATCCGTTCCAAATCCTCACCAACATTATGTTCATATAAATGGTAAGAAATTTCGACTGCAAAATTTTGTTTTAACTTATCCATGTAATAACGTAACTTATATAGATTGGATACCATTAAGTTAGCATCGCCATTACTGTGAGTTTTTGCATAAACCTCCCGATGATAACCAGACAGGGATATAATCAGTTTATGAGGTGCAAAGGAGACTACATCTTTGACCTTTTTAACATTTAAATTAGTGGAAACTTCAGCGTAAAAACCTCTAGATTTAATTGCATCAATAAATTTAGGATATTCTGGATGTAACAATGGTTCACCCCAATTATAAACACCTATTACCACATATTCATGTTCATTATCTTCGCGTTTAATTTTATCCAAAATATCTTCAAACAAAGATAATTGCATAAAACCTTTGGGACGGCTTTGATTTACAAAATCATTTGATTGGAAATTTCCAACCGGACAAGATGGACATCTTAGGTTACAAGCTCCAACTATGTCAATAAAATATAAAGTAAAATGAGGTTTACACATAGTTTAATATTTGGTGGTTTTGGGTAGTCCTGAACTGGTGTTGATTATTGATGATGTGATAAAAATGTAAAATAATATTACTAAAACAATTAAATCAATAGTGTCTAGAAGAGCGGTGGCTTAAAAGCATTAAAACAGTTAAATTTCAAAGAACAAAGTAGTGAACTGAACTTTCATGCAACATACTGCCTAAGCTCAGGCAACTATTGAGAAATTAACAGGAATTAAACGTTATCCAACGCAAATTCGAGCTTTCTGAAAAGAGTTGTATTGAGTGCATTGAGTGCAGTTACAAAGGAAATTATAACCGTTAAAAATGATAGCTATATCAATGCGAAAAATGTCTGCCAATTATTGTTAATATGAAACAGTGTGGCATGGACCGATAACTTTGGTACTTGATAATGCTTGTTATCAAAAATGTCGTCTTGTTTGGACATATACACAAATATTAGGTATCGAACTACTATATTTACCATCTTATTCGCCGAATCTTATATTTGATTGAACGATTTTGGTGATTTGTCAAAAAGGACTGTTTGTATTCCAAATACCACAAAAATTTTGGACTATTCAAATCAGCTATAACAAACTGTATTGATAATGCTTACGGTACACATCGAAAAAAATTGGATTCTTTGTTGACTTGAAATTTTCAGTCCTTTAAAAAAGTACAAATCTTAACCATTTAAAGTATACTATATCCCCATGAAAAAGGTATTAATTTTAATTAAGAACTGTCTTCTGGGTGATCGAGTTTTTCTTGAGCCAAAGCAGCTATTAAAAGATCAATCTTTTTAGGAATTTTTTCTTCTATTATTGCTGTAGCCTCGGTTAAATTATTATCTTTGCCTAAAAGCTCTAATTGCTTACAAGTTGTCACTAGATCATTTGCCCCCATACTAGAACAAGCGCCTTTGAATTTATGAGATGCCAAATACAACTCATCACCATTATTTATGTCAATAGCTAATTTTAACTCTTTCACATAATTAGGTAATTCACTAACAAATAAATCAATTAACCAGTTAACACCACCTCGCTCATGCATTTCTTCTCGTTTAATAGCTAACATTGTCGGTGCGAGTATTTCACTCATATTTACTGCTCCCATTCTCATATATTATCCATAATAATATCATTTTATGGTTTGTTAAACAACTTTAAAGAAGGCTTTATAATGGAATTAAATATTATTTTACAACGTATAGTTGACATGCAGAATCGAATTGATTCTCTTAGGGGGTATCTTTGACTACCCAATTAAATCAGAACGATTAGTTGAAGTTAATCGAGAACTAGAAGAACCAAATTTATGGAATGATCCGGATAAAGCCCAAACTCTTGGTCAAGAGAAAGTTACGTTAGAAAAAATTGTTTACACAATAGATAACTTAATTTCTGGCCTTACTGATGGTGAGGAATTATTAAAATTGGCACAGCAGGAACATGATGTCGATACAGTAACAGCGGTCTGTCAAGATTTGGATGAATTGGAGCAACACCTGTTTCAATTAGAATTCTCTCGTATGTTTGCCGGAGAAATGGATAGCAACAATGCTTTTTTGGATATTCAATCTGGTTCTGGTGGTACAGAAGCTCAAGATTGGGCTGAAATGTTGTTACGAATGTACTTACGTTGGACTGAACAACGAGGGTTTATTACTGAAATAATTGATTATTCACCTGGTGATGTGGCTGGAGTTAAATCTGTTACAGTACGAGTTAGTGGTGACCATGCTTTTGGTTGGTTGCGTACTGAAACTGGAGTTCATCGTCTGGTGCGTAAATCACCATTTGATTCTGGTAATCGACGACATACCTCTTTTGCTGCAGTTTTTGTTGCTCCAGAAATAGACGATAATATTGAAATTGACATTAATCCAGCCGATTTGCGTATTGATGTTTATCGTGCTAGTGGTGCTGGTGGACAACATGTTAATCGTACTGAATCAGCAGTTCGTATTACCCATTTACCCACCAATACTGTGGTGCAATGCCAAAATGACCGTTCTCAGCATAAAAATAAGGCTACTGCCATGAAACAACTAAAATCTAAATTGTATAAGTTGGAGATGCAACAACGCCAATCAGAACAACAAGTTGTAGAAAATGGTAAAGCAGACATTGGTTGGGGTAGTCAAATCCGTTCTTATGTACTAGATAAATCACATATTAAAGATTTGCGTACTGGAGTAGAAAATACTAATACTCAAGCCGTGTTAGATGGTGATTTAGACAAATTTATTGAAGCTAGTTTGATGCTTTCAAAATAAAAATCCTAGCTCCAAAAGTAATATTAATTTTCTCGCACTATTCTAAACCCTATTTTAGGGCTTATATTATTGGGATTAAATTTATTCCTTCTTGTAGTACGAAGTTCTCTTTCATAACTTCCATAAGAACTACTTCGTACCACTCTTTTAAGACATTTACCTTTTTTCCATTCCCACATATTACCAACACTAGGAGCATTCTGATAATTAGGACGAAAACAACTAAACGTCCATTCCATAACATTACCAATCACGTCATGTAAGCCAAATTTATTCGCCTTAAATTTACCTACTGGAGCAGTTTGTCGACCATCCCAGTCACCACCACAAATCGCACAATTAGCATAATTTTTTTCTAATTTATAACCCCACCAATAAGTTGTATCTGAATTAGCAGCAGCAGCATATTCCCATTCTCTTTCACTTGGCAAACGATAATTATAACCAGTCTGTTCACTTAACCAGTCAGTATAAGCTACCGCATCATACCAAGAAACATTAATTACTGGTCGCCGGCCTCGTCCCCAACTATTATCACTTGGTAATTGTCTACCAGTAGCCCCAGCAAACCAATCATATTCCCCAAAGGTTATTTCATATTTACTGATAGAAAAACTATCTAATTTAACTTGATGTTGTGGACGTTCATCAGAGTAAGGCAATTTGCTACCCATTTTAAAGATTCCACCCGACAATTTAATCATCAACGGACCAACCGGCATTTCTTTCAGTTTATCCTGATAAACTTCCATTACTTTTACAATATTTTTTTTATTAGTTTTTTTAGTAATATTTGTTTTAACATTAGTAGTTGAACGTGCTGACGAAACTGATGGTTTTGTAAATATAGACGCAATCATAAAACCAGTTAAGAGTGCTAATATTGCTACAGTACCTGCTATTATTAATAATTTTTTGTGACTATGTGGTTTAGATAATTGTTCTTTTTCTAAATTTTTTTGTCTTTCTATCATTGCTCGAGCAGCATCACGTTGTACTTTAAGTGATTCAGCATCTTTTTGAGCTTGTTGTTTGACCGATACTAATTCTTGTTTTAAAACCGATTGTTCTTCTTCTTTTTTACTTATCAGTTTATCTAATTCTTGTTTTAATTTCTCGTTATTAGCACGGCGTTCCTTAACCATGTTAGCCACATGCTTATTGGCTTGTTGTTTTAAACGATTGAGTTCACTTTTAGCACGAGTAAGATGCTCAATTTGAGATTGAGTTTTATGTTGAGCTTCTTCAAGATGTTGAATTCGATCAGTAACCTTTGATTTATCTCTAGTTACACGTTTTTCAGTAGTAATAACTTTTTTAGTTGTAGTTTTTTTACTATTTTCTCTTTCCTTCGCTTGAAGCTTGGTAATAGCTAATTGTAATGCGCTTATTTGTGATACTAATTTGTCGGCTTCAGCAGCTTTATGTCTGGCTTCTATAGCATTTGCATTTTTGGCTTCAGCTTGTAACTGATTGTAACATTTAATTAATTTTTGAGCTTCTGCCTTAGCCTGAGTTATTGAAGACACATTAATATTCCTGCAATTTAAAACTAAATGAATAACGCCATGTATAACTTTATTTAAGTTGTTGATTTTACATAATTAAAAATTATAATAATCTAAATTATCAGAATTGTATTATCGTATAATCAATCATTTAATAAAAAGAAGTCGCACATGGCGTTGAATAGGTGGTAATACTATAACAAGTTTTGCTAGTCCTACAATATGTAGTATTTATGCTTTAAAGTTACAATAAAAATAATAATTTATTAAATATAACAGTGCTTTGTGCAGGACTATCCAATTTTTATATATCAACTACAAAGAATATTACGATTCCCAAAATTCCTAACGCCGCTCCTCCTAAAAATCCATTTCGAAAACTGTTTTTGTTATTGCCACTACGCAACAAATTCATTTTTTCTTTTTCTAATTGTTTTAGTTTATTTGTGGCAGTATCACGTTCACTCCTCAACAATTCAGAATCTTTATGAGCCTGTTGCTGAAAGTTATCAAATTGTTTTTTTAGGTCTTGATATTGAGTTTCCCTAAGTTTAATTTGTTCCTTTAATTTGTTTATATCACTTGCTTTCGGTAACTGTTTTTCAAATAAAGCACGCCGTTTTTCAGCTTTTTCAGCTTCAACCTGTAAACGTGATAATTCTGCTTTCGCCTGATTTAATTGCTGGATTTGAACTCTGGTTCTTTTTTGGGCATCTTCAATATGGTTAATACGATTTTCTAGTTCCAGTCGTTTTTTCTCAGCCACACTAACACCACCTGTATTAGGAGGACTTTTTTTAACTTTAGCATTAACAGGTTGTTTAGATTTAGTTTTACTAAGAGCAATTTGTAGAATATTTATTTGTGACACTAATTCTTCAGCTTGAGCCGCCTTCAAGCTTGCTTCATCAGCATCGGCTTCCCTGGCTTCGGCTTGCAGTTTATTGTATGACTTAATTAGTTTTTGGACTTCAGCTTTGGTTTGTGTTATTGAAGACATATGTTTTTATTAAATTATAAATTTTGGGAACATCAAGATTTATCTTGAAAACTCCTAATTATACTTGAGTGTAAATTTATTCACTAAGTATCAGTGGTGAACAAACATATTTTATCTCTTTGGCTTTGATACATCAAAATCTCGAACATGATAAAAATGTAGTCTATTCGATTGAACTATATTACTAACTATTTAGTCTGATTTATATAATTTATGATTAACAGCGAACTTTTCTATGTTCCAAAACCGGAAATTTACACCGTAAATCATTTTGTTTATTTAAATCAATATTTACACAAATAACACCAGCTTCTTGATTTAATTGAGTTAATACCACTCC